>NZ_JBGQRB010000043.1:0-18858 GCF_045528645.1 Ruoffia sp. FAM 20857 | reverse complement strand
TGTGTCATCGATTGCACACAAACGGAACACGATTCCACGGAAATCCTTACACTACCGAACACCGTTGGAAGTATTTTTGAGTTACTTAGATGAAGCAGTTTTGTCTAGCTTAATTTGACAAATCAAACTACTTAAAAAAAGACGTCTTACTCATTCAAAAAGCTAATGCAAGAGGACAAGCGATTGAATATTCTCAAGCACTTCCCAAAAGAGGGAATCAAATACGTGAGATGATGCCAAACGAACTCTTAGTTGCCTGGCATGACTCGTTAGCCTTCCTGCAATATGAAAGAGTTTGAAACGAATTGTTGAAATGGTCGACCGTTTCATTTCCTTTGGAAAGGTCGCTTCTTTCATGAGATGGACCAAATTGTAGGCGATACAACTCATCATCATTCGAGCTTGATTCGCCACATAAGTTGAGCTGTCGGTCTTATCAAAGGAAAACCCATTCTTGATTTCTTTGATACAATTTTCCATCGTACCACGCTTTTGATACAGCTTAAATACAGTTTCGATAGTGATTAGTTAATAATTAACAAGCCGGCTTAGCTCAGTTGGTAGAGCATCTGATTTGTAATCAGAGGGTCGAGGGTTCAACTCCTTTAGCCAGCATACTTTAAGCATATTCTTACTTCGGTAGGAATGTGTTTTTTTTGTTTCTTCAGTTATTTTGAGTGGAGATTCTAGTGTCACAGTGTATTATATTAGCTTCAATCGTAGTTTTGTCATATAATTAAGTCAAATTAATATAAGAGGAGAATGGATATGGGTTTATTCGATCAAGCTACAAATTTGTTTGATATGTTTGTCTCAAATGATCAAAGTGAAGAGCAAGAAACATTGGCAAATCGCGCAGGATTAAGTACATCTGACTTTAGTAAGGTAGCTGCTTTAGGACTGCCAGCGATTCTTCAAGGAATCAATCGCAATACGAATGACAAAGCCGGAAATGAAGATTTTAACTCTGCCTTAAAACAACATGAAGATGTCGACCAGTATCAATCAATTAAGCAATTGTCGAGTGAAGTAGATCCACAAGATGGGGACAATATCTTAGGTCATATTTTCGGAAACAAAGACGGGGTAACAAACCGCATCTCAAATACAGTTGGTTTGTCATCTTCAGATGTGAAAAAAGTTTTAGTGCTTTTAGCACCCATCGTGATGAAATATTTTGCTGACCGTAAAAAGGAAAAGAACTTAGATAACACGGGAGTTCAACAAGAAACAGGAAGCATTCTAGGACAACTATCTAATTCGGTTAAAAATTATAGTAAAAATAATTCAAATTCTTTCGATATAGGTGGAATATTAGGTGGCTTATTCGGTAACGATTCGTCTAAAGGTACAACGGATACAAAACAAGAGGATGATGGTTTATTAGACAACGTCTTGGATATGTTCAAATAAAATTATTAAAAGCATTGAATTCACTCTAATAGAGGAGCAAATTCAATGCTTTTTTAATTTGTTTGGAGTGTCATAATGACAGGACCATCTTTTGTAATCGCAATAGAATGCTTATATTGAGCACAGTAGCTCCCATCTCGGGTACGTGCAGTCCAACCGTTAGAGTCCATCTTAACTTGCCATGTACCAGTTGTAATCATAGGTTCAATAGTAATGGTGATACCTTCTTCGAGGCATAAGCCACGTCCTGGTAATTCATAATGCGGAAAGTTTGGTTCTTCGTGAATCGAAGGTCTAATACGATGAGCCAAAAAATCTCTGGCCGCACCATAACCATGTGACACTGCATGTGTTTGAATCGCATGACTAATATCTCTCAGTCTGTTTCCAACAACTATCTGAAATTGCTCCATTTAGATCAACACAGAAGTCGATTTTGACGACATCCCCATTTTGAAGAATGTAATCTAAAGGAAAACCATGACATATTTCATCATTAACACTAATACAAGTAATTTATTTGCTAAAAATCTTTGTAACTATAGCAAATACAATCATGAATTAGTATAGAAACTAGATAGGTACGAGTGGTTATCAATAGTACTTTGTTTATAGAAGGAGTAAAATGAATTTATAGGAGGCGAAAGCTGATGAAACGATTAATTAAATCTGTTGTATTAGTAACAGCATTGACACTCCCACACATGATTATGCCTAATACGGAATTTGGTATAACGGAACAAATAGTTACGGCTGAGTCAGAAACGCCAAAAGAACATGCGCAATCAGTTGTGTCAACCTTAGCTGAGATGTATCCTGAAGATACGTTGCCAACTTACGTGTTGACGGCTGATTTACCTGAATATGTTACTGCTGCCACGACAGGTGTAGATGATCAAGATAACTTCAATATTTTTTATTATGCAGAAGACACACCCTTCGAAGTGAATGACTCTGCAGTCAATCGTTTAACACCAATAGCATCTTTAACTAAAACGACCTATCGAACAGAAGAAGCAGCCATTGAAGCAGTCAATCAAGTCTTAGATTTACAAGGGGACGAAGTTGATTTAGGTTATGATATTACGGGCTACTTGCAAGGTGCAGCCGGTTCAACGTATTTAAACTGGAAAGAAGGCAATTGGAGTCTGTTAATTCAAGCGAATAATATGAACGAAGAAAATCCAGTACCTTTAGCAGAATCGGTTGTTAAATATCTTGAAGAAGTCTACTTACCTGAACCTTCGAGCGTAGGGCAAGTGAGATTAAGCCCAGCAGAAGGCGAGACGTACGAAGATAATACGGTTGTTTGGCAAGAAGACAATGTAGTTTATCAAGTGAAACACATTGATCCAATGCAAGCAGTCGTTATGACAGGTTCAATTTCAGAACCGACCGAACAATAGTTATCTATAGACAAAAATTTAACCCCGTTTATACCGCTAAAATGACGGTATAGACGGGGTTTCTTTGTGTATGAACTAATTTGGTTGTGGTTGCATCTTCGTAAGGATTAAACCGACAATAAAGCCAACTAAAGCAGGGACGACCCAACCAAAGCCAATAATAAAGAAAGGCAAGAATGAGTTTGCAAAATTGACAAACATATCTGCTTGGAACCATTGATATAAAGGCTGTGGTAAGGCAGCCACCATATCAAACAGCGCCGCAAGTAATGTAAAGAATGTGACACTACGGTAGATTGTCTGGCTTTTAATTACGGGCTCGAGTAGATGTAAAAGGATTAAAGTAATGGCTAATGGGTAAAGCAACATCAAGACAGGTGTTGAATACGAGATGATTAAATCTAAGCCAATATTTGCCACTAAAAAGGCCATCAGTGTCGCAATGATTGTCCAAACCCGTTGAGTAACAAAGCTCGGGAACAAGTCCGCAAAGGTTTCCGCTAAAGCAACAACCAGTCCAATCGCCGTCTTCAAACACGCCACAGCCATCACACCTGCAAGTAGAATTTGTCCAAACAGACCAAAGTAATGTTGAGTAATTATCGACATCGCCACTCCACCATTAGGAGCAACTTCCGCAAAATTAAGACTTTGAGTCCCTAAGAGCGCTAGGCAAAGATAAATTAAAGCCATGACCGCTAAACTAAAAATCCCACTTTTAACTGTCTCAGAAGCTAAACGGGTCGGTTCCGTAACTCCAATTTGACGAATGGATTTAATAATTATAATTCCAAAAGCTAAACCAGCTAAACCATCCATCGTATTGTAACCTTCAAGCAGTCCCGTTGAAAAAGGAACAGTTTGATATGTTTCGACAGAGGCTGCACCTCCAATTAAAGGATCACCGGAAGTAAAGGCTCTAATGAGAATAATTGTTAGTAAAACTAAGAAAAGTGGATTCAAGTATCGTCCAATCCAATCTAAAATCCCACTAGGACGTAATGAGAAATATAAAACAATTGAATAAAAAATCAATGAATATATAAATAAAGATAGTGTATTAAATTCTTGAGGAATTAAAGTAGACAGTCCGACTTCATAAGACACAGTAGCTAAACGTGGTGTCGCGAAAAATGGGCCGATGGTCAAATATAAAGCAACAGTAAAGAAATAACTGTACCCTTTAGATATCTTTTGTGACATATCAATCACGGACTCACTTTGAGATAGTCCCATAGAAATCACTGCTAATAAAGGAAGACCTACAGCTGTTATGTTAAAGCCTAGGATTGCAGGCCAGACTGATCCGCCTGCCGCTTGACCAAGGGAAACCGGAAAGATTACATTTCCTGCCCCAAAGAAAAGTCCAAATAATAAGGAAGCAACAACAAGTGTTTCCCTAAATGAAAGTGTTAACTTTGGTTGTTTCATAATATACCTACTTCTATTGTTATAGTTTTATAAAAATCTAGTGTAATGGGATTAAGAAGATATTTCAATAGTTTTTTAAAAAAGGTGAAACAGAGTTTTATATAAAAGCGCTTATTATGGATACAATCAACCGAATATTAGGTGGGCAATCTAGTTTTATTTACATAAAATTAATATTAGGCGTCATGGAGTTTACACTAACTTTACTTAAATTTGATATTAAATTTACAAGCGTATGGTAATCTCATTTTATAGCTAAGTCGATCGAAGATGCTTTGCACAATACATTTTTGAGTTGCTCTACAGCATATAAAAGAGAAGTAAGCTAATTCAACAGAGTATCGAGAAAGGAGCTGGAACTAAGGTTGCAGTTTCTTTTGTTATTACTTCATTCTAAGGAGGACACTATGAGCATTTTTGAATTAGATTTAAGATTAGGTGAGTATGATACACAAACAAATATAAAAATCCCTTTTGAAATTAAAAATAAATATTCAGAATTAATCATTCATTTCAGTTACAATCCGGATAAAAGCAAGGACGATGTTGCCAGAAGGCAAGTTGAAGATGCCTTAAGAAAATACGACCAAGCTGATTTTGCGAGTGCAAAGCGCTTAGCATATGATCATTTACCGATTGATAAATTAATCACGTTATCATTATCAAAGAATGGCAAGTACTTAGGAGCACATCACAATAAAAGCAATGATCAAGAAATTACAATTAATAATGAAACAGCCAGTTTTGGATTTTGGCCTGTAGAAGTTGAACCTGCTGATTGGGAATTACAGTTAAATTGTCATTGTATTGCGAGTAAAGAAGTTGAGGCAAATATCCGAATTGAGGCGATAAAATGACAGCATACCAATTTCCAGTCGAAGTTCACTCACATACCATTCATAGTGATGGCCAATTTACGGTAAAGGACTTAGTTGAATCTGCCGTATCTTTTGGGTATAAAGGACTTATTCTAACTGATCATAACACATCAGCAGGTTACTCAGAGATGCCTATAGTGCCGGCTGTTAAGGATGGAGAACTAGTTACATTACACGGGATTGAATGGACAACTTACTTTGGCCATATGTTAGTTCATGATGCGGATTACGACGTTGACTGGCGTGAAGCAACCCCGAATACCATTGATAAATACATGGCAGAAGTCCAAGCGGCTAACGGGCTAGTGGGGATTGCCCATCCTTTCGATATGGGTAGTCCTATTTGTACGGGGTGCCATTGGGATTATCAAGTGAAAGACTATAATTTGGTTAATTATATCGAGATTTGGAATAGTAACCAGCCGCAGGATAAATCAGAATCGATCTTAGCTTATGATTTTTGGGTAGATAAATTGAAGAAAGGTTATGAGATTTCTTGCTCTGCTGGTCGCGATTGGCATCGGCCTGACACGTTAGATGCTAATATGGGCGTGACTTATCTTGATATACCTGAGTCTGAGCTAACGGCTGAGAATTTCAAAGCATCCCTGGGTCAAGGTCAATTTTATGTGACATTAGGAGCTGTCGTGGAGTTTCAATTACAAGCAAAAGACGTTACTCGGAGTTATCACATCGGTGACCGGGTGGAGTCGGAAGACTATAGTGAAGGTCAGATTCAAGTAAGGGTTGAACCCACTGAATTGCATGATTTGACGCAGTTTGCGGTTGAGAATGCCTATATGACGATATGGAATAATGAAGAAGTGATATACCAAAGTGAGCCTCTAAAATTATTAGATTCACCTTGGGAGATTGAGATTCCTTTGACGCAAGATTTAGCCAAGGGTTACGTGCGCTTTGATATTCGCGCGGACTTTCGTGGAATCAAGGCAACGCCAGTTGTTGTTGGGAATCCTATCTATATTAAGTAAGTCTTACAAGTTCAATGTTGTGGGTGGTAGGTTGACTGTCTCTTCAATATTGAACTTTTTTTGTATAGAGTTTTGTCAGTGTCACTAAAGTCGAACATTCAAAAGTTTTTGTTATGAATTATTCGACCTTTGATTAATGTTCGGGGCAGATTGTGTTAAATTCAATTAATCATTACAAGCGAGGTGTATCATGGAAAATACAAAGGAACAATTAGTAAAATATAAAATTGAAGACGTACCACCCACATCAGTTGCCGTTGTCTTAGCTTGGCAACATATTTTAGCGGCTTTTGCAGGGATTATTGCGGTCCCATTAGTCGTTAGTGCTGCCTTAGGTTTCTCAGTTGAAGAGACGTCATTTATGGTGAGTGCGACAATCTTTGTGTCAGGTCTAACGACGATTCTTCAGTCTAAAGGGCTTGGACCGATTGGGGCACGTGTGTCAGGGATGATGGGAACGGACTTTACCTTTGTGAATCCAGCGATTAGCGTGGGGTCGCAGTTTGGGATTGCTGGGATTGTTGGTGCAACGATTGCGGGATCATTTGTTGAAATTATTTTAAGTCGTTTTATTAAGCCGTTAACTCGCTTCTTCCCACCATTAATTACCGGGACGGTTGTTGCTCTGATTGGTATTACCTTACTTCCAGTGAGTATGGATTGGGCAGCTGGAGGTGTTGGTGCATCGGATTATGGGTCACTGCGTAACTTGACCGTAGCTTTTGCTGTAATGGTATTCACTTTATTCTTGAACCATTTTGGTAAAGGCATCTGGAGCACGGCTTCAGTATTTATTGGAATGATTGTGGGTTACATTATCTGTATTCCATTAGGCATGGTTGACTTAACTGAAGTGTATGCAGCTGATTGGATTGCTCTTCCAAGTATTTTACGTTATGGTGTGCATTTTGACTTAGCATCAACGCTTGCTTTCGTTCCAGCCTATCTTGTATCAACGATTGGTACTTTCGGAATTATGATTGCAATCGGGGAAGCTTCAGGTGAGAAGATTTCTAGCGAAGGTCTTCAAGGTGGCGTACTATGTGATGGCGTGGGATCAATGATCTCAGGACTATTTGGAGCCGGTCCAAATACCGCTTTCTCACAAAACGTAGGATTAATTACTTTGACTAAGGTTGCTAGCCGTCGCGTGATGATCTTGGCGGGTATTTTCTTGACAATCTTAGGTATTTTCCCTAAATTAAGTGCATTGATAGCTGTCATGCCTCAACCTGTTCTAGGTGGTGTAGGTGTGATTATGTTCGGACTGGTTGCCGCTCAAGGTATCAAGACGTTATCTCAAGTTCACTTAGGGGACCGTGAATTATTAATTATCTCAGTGGCCTTCGCCTTAGGAATTGGTGTAACTGTACGCCCAGACATCCTAAGTGGCTTACCACAAGCTGTTCAGATGATCTTATCATCAGGTATCTCAACAGGTACTTTAGCTGCTTTAATCTTGAATATTGTCTTAAAAGAATCGAAAGGTGAGTAATATGAAGTTATTAGAAGATAAAATCCTCAACGTCGGTCGTGTACTCGGGGATGACATATTAAAAGTGGACTCATTTTTGAACCATATGATTGACACAGACTTAATGATGGCGATGGGTGAAGACTTCTACCAACACTTTAAAGATAAACCCATCAATAAAATTCTAACCCTTGAAGTATCAGGGATTGCGGTCGCTTTCGGTGCAGCCCAATACTTCAAAGTGCCAGTCTTATTCGCTAAAAAGATTGAATCTTTAACGCTAGGTAAAGATGTTTACACTAGTGAGGTTATCTCATATACAAAGAACAAGCGTTACAATATCAATGTCGCTAAAAGCTTCCTAACAGAAGATGACCACGTCCTTATTATCGACGACTTTTTAGCTAAAGGTGAAGCCTTAAAAGGCATGTTCGACCTATGCCAACAAGCCGGTGCAACCGTAGAAGGCGTTGGTATCGCAATTGAGAAAATCTTCCAAGGTGGCGGACAAAAATACCGCGACCAAGGCTACGATGTCTACAGCCAAGCGATGATTGAGCGTTTTGAAAATGGCCAAGTGATTTTTATAGGAGAATAGTTATAATTAGATAAAAGCCTGCAGTCAAGTTGATTTATGGAATCAACTTGGCTGCAGGCTTTTTCTTGTGGGGGTAGCGAGATCTTTCTTCGATACCGCTTCTCATATTGCAGAGTAAACCCCGCTAGTCTGCATAACCGCGTCTCATTATTCAGAGTAGGCGCAATCACACATCAAAATAAAACAAGTCCTCGAATTTTTGGTCAAGTGCGATGCATAAGATCAGGGCCAGTTTGGCTGTGGGGTTGAATTGGCCGGTTTCAATAGAGCTGATGGTATTGCGTGATACTCCGATTTCTTTGGCCAAGGCGGCTTGGGAGTATCCCTTTTCTGTGCGGGCTTTCTTTAAGTTATTTTTTAATATTAATTCATTATCCATAGATGGTCACCACTTTATTGGACTAGAAACTTATAATATTCAGATGGCTTAGAAATTGATATAGAAATAAGAGGCTGGTACAGCTAAAGGTAAGGGTGAAAAAGATAGTGGTTTTAGTCTTATTTCTAATTAATTGATAGGCGAAGTTAGATAAGCATGTAAACTGTGAAAGTAAAGCAATGGCTAATCTGCCTTCTAAATCAAGCGGTGTAAAGTGTGAGATAACAATCCAAGAGAAAATTAATACACCGATTGAAAAGTCAGCTCCTTGTAATTTAAGTTGTTGGCCTCGCTCATCCGATAATTCATTTTCTTTGCGACTTTTTGTTAATATTTCTTCTTTGTTCATGTTAACACTCCTCTAAGATAAGTTGACAAGTATACTTGGCATGACTATATAGAACACCTGCCAAGTATGCTTGTCAACCCTCGGTGCAAAAATAGCCGCAAAGCCCACTCTTCTAGGAGAAACAAGCTTCACGGCTATTTATATATCAAGAATTATCCTGCAATCGATAACCCAAATTGTGCCACGATTGTTGTTAATAAGTAAGCACCTGAGAAGACAAAAATCGCTACGATTAATATTTTCCAAGATGTCTTAGTCAAATCAACTAATTGATTTGCGACCGAGATACCTGCAAAAGCCAATACCGGTGTTGTGATCGATAAGAAATCAACTGCCAGTATCGCTTCAACAATAAAGTTACTCATTAAACAAAAGACAATTGAAACAATCGATACCCAACCTAAGATCGGGAAGTCTTGAATGAACTGAACTTTGATTTTTTTCATTAGATCAGAGATCAAAATACCTAACATACTGAACAGCCATAAGAAGCCAAGGCCGACAAAAGTGAGTGTTTGAATAGGCGTTGAGTCAGGATTCTTCCATAATTTTACTTGTTGTGTAAATAAGATAAATACTAAACTTAAGACAATAACCAGCCCAAAGTGAGCATATTTATTTAAACTTTTATTATTTTCCATGATCGTAGTTATCTCCTCTAGTTAAAGTGTTATACATAAAGCGTTGAAGTGGGATGGCTAAGAAGACCATTGTGTATGTTCCTAAGAAACTGGTTAACAATTGACTAGCAGAGGCATAAGCTAAGATGATTTCTTCACTTTCCGGACGAAGTGCGGCAACAGCTGAAGCAGCCGCTGTCATCATTGAAGCAGAACCCATTCCTGCAGCCATTCCTAACGCACGAACATCAAAACCAAAGTTTAGTAACAATGGTGCAAATAAACTGAAGAAAATAGAACCGAATAATGTTCCGATTAAGTACATTGAAAGAACTCCACGGCCTTCGGCTGACTCGAGCGTGTATTTTTCAGTAATATAAGCTAATTCCCCTTCACGGCTTAACCCAAGCGTAGCACCGATCGCTGTACGTTTAAGTCCTAACATTAATGCAATAGGTAGAGCGAATAAAATCGTACCTAAGTTTCCGATTTCTTGGAATAGGAACACCCAACCAACAGAAAGAATTTCAGTAATTTGAGGGGCTACACTTGCGCCGTAATAAGCCATTAATGGCAACATAATGAATAAAAGGTTTTTTGATGCGAATTGCACATTTTCATCACTATATACTTTTTTGAAAATCCCTTTTCGAAAAGCTGGAACAGCAAAAATCATCCCGAAAAAGACCGCAAAAACAAGTGGTAAAATGGATACAGAAAATGAACCAAAGCTAATACTTTGGAAACCAATTATTTCAGCTAAGAAAATAACAACAAAAGCAAAGCAAATTAAGTAAAGTAGATGTTTCTTATTTTTCATTCGATTCTCCTTGAGTGATAGTTTGGATATAGCTTTCATATTCTTTATAAGAACGGCTGTATAGTTGGTTTTTATCGATACGGCCGTTCATTTTATTTAAGACACTAATTAAAAATTCTGGAAATTCTTGAAGAACAAATTCGTCATCAACCATGCGTAGATCATCACCATGAATGACACCAGTGAAACCGCCATAACTAATTTGAATACTAGGCATCATAAATGATAAATCGCCAATATCTCCAGCAGCAGCAACGGCACCGCGGTCGTCAATCCATTTTGTAATCGTATCTTGTTCTTTGAACGCTTCCGCAACGAAGGTTGATAAATAACGATCTTGTACAAATGGTAAGTAACCCATCTGAGTTTGTATCTCAACATCACCTTCCAATGAATAAGCGCTCCCTTTAGCCACTTTATCCATGCGTTCTGCTACGGTTTTCATATAATCAACTGAGATTGTGCGTAAATCCGTTCCAACTTGTACTTGATTCGGAATGACATTCGTTGAGAAGCTTCCATGATCAATGACCGGGTTAATACGTACGTATAGATCCTCGCGTAATTGTTGGCGCATTAAGCCTAAACCAGTATTGAATAAGGTCGACATGCTGTAAGCATTGATTCCACTGAACGGGTCCCAACCAGCATGTGTTGCTTTACCTTTGAAATTATAATGTTTATATAAGAATCCAGCTAAATCACAATTGATTTCAACTGTTTTCTCTTCTTCGCCACCAATAGTGTGCACACACATCGCAAAGTCAACATCATCAAAGACGCCCAACTTCATTGCTTCAGGTTTTCCACCCAAATAAGTGATCGTTCCTTCGTCGATTAATTGTTGGCGGTATTCTAAATCAATAAATTCTTCCGCAGGAACGAAGACAAAAGCAATATTAAAGTCAAAATCTTTGTAACGTTCACCTTCTGTTAAGTAACCATAGAGTGATAAAGCAGTTGTCACTTGAGTAAGGTGACCACATGCATGCGCCGCTCCTGACTGCGAATCAGCTTGGAAGTGACTCGGAACACGAACCGCATCCAATTCTGCAATGAATGCCACTGTTATATCCTGTTGGTGATTTAAATCAACGCGCATACCTGTCGTTGAAAAATACTCAATCACTTGATCTGGATTTGTCTCAGTAATAAAGTCTTCCACCGTTTTCATAGTCCGGAATTCTTTATAACCTAATTCTGGATGAGTAAAGATGTCGTCTGAGATAGCTTTCATTTTTTCGAAATTTTCTTTGAAATAATTCAATGATAAAACTCCTTATAAAGTATTTACCAAACGAATATAATACAAACATCATAAAATTTATATAAATCACAGACATTAAAACGTATTCAAAGGTGGAACGTTTGTGCTTCTCCACAGTTATGAATAAAAAAATCAAGACGTCATATCACTTAAATGAGTATGATAATAGACAAAAGTTTGGGAGTAAAAGATGACTGAAAAAAGGCGAGATGATCCGGCTAGTTGGTTATTTGTTGTTACATCAATATTCTTTCCCATCATGACTGAACGCAAAGAACACCCTACTGATTTGAGTAGGGTGTTTGGTTAAATATCAGTCATTTTACAATAAGACAGTAAAATCATTGGAATGCTCAAGTTGACCTGGCCAATTTTGAGTCCCATCTTCCACACAGATTGCTTTGAAGCCGTGTTCGCTTAGGAAGTGACATGCTTTCTCTGCACGCTTGCCTGTTTTACAAATGATGTAGTAAGTCTCATCTTCGTTTAAGGCTGGTGTATGTTTAGGCAGAGAATCTAATGGTATGTTGATGGCATTAGGTACATGTCCCATCTCATATTCATCTGTATCCCGAACATCTAAAATAATCAAAGGTTCAGAGTTAGCTTTTTGATAAAACGATGTTATATCAATATTTTTATGCATAGCTATAAGATGCCTCCATATGTTTAAATTAATACATTAAATCCTAGCATACACGCATTAAAATGACAATTTAAGTTTTTATTATGAATGTGCTTTCTAAATTGTTAGAATAGACTTGATAAAAAAAAGGAGAATTTAAAATGAATCATTTAAACGTCGAATTAACACGCTTTCGAGTGAAGCCTGGTAAAAGCAAGCAAGTTGATGAATGGCTGGCTTTTCTTAATCATCATATGGACGATGTTCTTGTTACTTTAGAAGGTGAGAAAATGTATATTGAATCAATTTTACGAGAACAACTAGATGGGCACGAGTATCTTTATTGGTATTCAATCCAAGGTGAAGGTGGCATTGAAGTTGAAGAATCGAACCACTATATAGATAAAAAGCATTTAGAGTATTGGCAAGAGTGTATCGATCAAGCATATGAACCGGTAGATTTAACAACAGAAGTTGTCATGATACCTAAGAGAATCCAACAATATATGAATTAAAATATAAAGACGAAGCGTGCCTCATAGTAAATGTGTGAGGTGCGTTTTTTAAGTAAATCTTAGGTGTTTTGGGCTTTCAGGTCGTCGTAATTTCTACGACAACCCGGTAAAGGCTTTCCGTATCATTGTAGGAATTACGACGATACGGAAACTGTTTTTCATATGAAAACGTTATGATAGATTAATTGAATTAATTAATATGTAAAGAAGTAAGCTAATGGGGTGAGAATTATGGGATTAACTGTTAGAAAAGCACGAATAGATGATGCAATGACTATTGGTAAGATTCAAGTGAGTAGTTGGCAGTCAACTTATCAAGGCGTCGTATCGGACGAAGTTTTAAATAATATGAGTCTGAATAATAGTGTCGATCGTTGGAAAAGTATACTTGAGAGAGATGCTTTGACTTATGTTTTAGAGAAGGACAAAGAAGTCGTAGGTTATATTAGTGGAGGTTTACAAAGAAAAGACAGTTACCCAGCTTATAAAGGTGAACTTCATTCGATTTATTTGAGTAGGTCAGCCCAAGGATTAGGAGGAGGCCGTCTTTTAGTTGATACACTAGTGAAAAAATTTAAAACCATTGGAATTAGATCAATGATAGTCATTGTATTTAGTGGTAATGCTCGATCTATTCGCTTTTATAAGAATTTGGGTGGAGAATTTATTGGAATAGAAACAATTAAAATTGAAAATCAAATACTCGAAGAACAGGTATATGGCTTTAAATTCACGAACAATGAATAAGCAAAAAAATTATCATTCGTATTTGTTTGTGCTTCCTGTAAGAAGCATTTATGATAAGCTTTTAGGAGATGAGACGATGAAACATATTGGTACAAAAGAAATTGAAACAGACCGCCTTTTGTTAAGACGTTTTGTTGAAGCAGATGCTCAAGCTGTTTATACAAACTATGCAAGTGATGATCTAGCAACTAAATACTTAACTTGGCCGAGTCACCAAGATGTTTCAGTTACTGAAGCGATTCTTGACACATGGGTTGAAGGATATGGTGACTTATCTCAATATAAGTGGGCAATTACTTTAAAGAGAAACCCGAGTGAAGCGCTGGGAGATATTACTGCTAGCATTCCACATGATTTTGACAAAATTGATGCATGCGAGATTGGTTACGTCTTAAGTCCAAAGTATTGGGGACAAGGTTACATGAGTGAAGCGATGAAGGCTTTAACGAAATATTTATTAAAAGAAGCAGGCTTTAACCGTGTCATTGCTAGGCACGACGTGGCCAATCCAGCTTCAGGAAAAGTCATGCAGAAGGCTGGTTTACAATTCGAGGGAATCCATCGTCAAGGCAGTTTAAATAATACAGGAATTATTGATACGGCCCAGTACGCCATTTTAAAAGAAGATATATTATAGATAGGAGACATAATTATGAGACGCGTCATTATTGATTCAGATACAGCTGGGGATGATACAACAGCGATTTTGATGGCTTTAAATCATTTTAAAGTCGAAGGGATTACAATCGCAGCAGGAAATGTTGAGTTCAATCAACAAGTTGAAAATGCCTTAGTCACCGTTGAAACATACGGTCCTAAAGAAAAAGTCCCCGTGTTTAAAGGACATCAAAGTCCCATGACTTCCCTATCAACAAAAGCCCACTTAACCGTCGAGGAAATTCAAGGTGGTAATGGAATGGGAGATGCTCACTTTCCGAAACCAAAGCAAAGTGCAGAAAGTGAACATGCAGTTGACTTTATCATCCGAACTATTAAAGAGAATCCGGGTGAAATTGAAATTATCGCCTTAGCACCCTTAACAAATTTGGCAATGGCTATTAAGCGTGATCCAAGTATCCTACCTGACATTAAACACATCTGGATAATGGGTGGAATTAATAATGCCTTAGGAAATGTCGCAGCAGTAGCAGAATATAATTTCTATGTTGATCCAGAAGCGGCGCGAATTGTACTTCATTCAGGAGTTCCAAAAACAATGGTAACTTGGGACGCAAGTCTAGATTTTGGTGTTATTTATGATGAAGACATTGAAGTGTTAGAAGCATTAAATACCAAAGATTCAAAATTTTTTCTAGATGTGAATCTATTTGTTAAAGCCTTTGAATTTGCGAAACGTGGTGTGGACGGGATTACATGTACAGACTCGTTACTGGCCGCCGTTGCAGCAGATGACTCACTCGTACTCGATGCAACAGACTATTATGTTGATATCGAAACAGCTGGGAATTTAACCCGCGGTTTTAACTTAGTAGACCGTGAAAATGAATTACAACAAGCCCCAAACATCCGTGTCATTGAAAATATTGACAGCCATAAATTTAAATATATGTTAAAAGATATGCTAGCGAATATTCTTTAATCTTGGATCGAGTTGACTTTAATTAAAGACTTCGTTAAAATGTTAATTAATGATGAGAATTTAATGATAAAAATCGACGAAGAGAAGAGTAGCAAATTGACTTTGTTTAAGAGAGCCCGGCTGGTGTGAAAGGGCACAAAAAAATTTGTGAAGATGAACTCTGAGTATTAGCTAAGTGAAAGCTTTTCTAACGGTAGCAACCGATACCTTGCTAACGTTTATATAGACGTATTAAGGCACTTATTGTGAGATAAGTGTAAATTTGGGTGGTAACACGATATTGTCGTCCCTAATCAGAGAGCTGATTAGGGGCGATTTTTTTATTTTAAAAAAGAAAGGAAGTTGAGTATGCCAATTAAAATTGTTGAAGGATTACCCATACGCAAGGAATTAAAGAGAGAACAAATAGTGACAATGGATGAGAGCACGGCACGTACTCAAGACATTCGTCCCCTTAAAATACTCATTCTTAATCTCATGCCTAAAAAAGAAACGACAGAACTGCAATTATTGCGATTATTAGGTAATACACCGCTTCAAATAGAAGTAGATTTAATGTATACAGCAACTTACGAAGCGTCCAATACACCGATCAGTCACTTAAATCAATATTACAAAACGTTTGATGAAATTAAAGACCAACAATATGATGGGCTTATTATTACAGGCGCTCCTGTAGAGCAATATGAATATAATGAAGTCAATTATATTGATGAGCTGAAGATAATATTAGATTGGTCTCAAAAAAATGTCTTTTCTCGATTATTTATTTGTTGGGGAGCTCAATATGCTTTAAATTATTTTTACGGCATCAACAGTTATAAACTTGAACAAAAGTTATTTGGCATTTATGAATATGACGTATTAGAAGCAGAACATCCCTTACTTCGTGGTTTTAACGACACATATCAAGTGCCACAATCACGTCATACTTCAATTTCTATTGAGACCATACAAGCTCAAAAAGCATTGAAAGTCGCTACAAAACATCCAAAATTTGGACCAGATATTATTACAACAACCGACAATCTAGACATATATTTATTAGGGCACTTGGAATATGACCGAGAAACATTACATCAGGAATATCAACGCGATAAGGAGGCAGGAAGTAAAATAGCTCTACCAGAAAATTATTATCCAGGAGTCGATGATTCGAAAATGCCAAAATTTACGTGGAAAAGCAATGCCTTTCTTCTATACAATAATTGGCTTAATGAGGTTTACCAACATACCTATTATAATTTGGAAGATATTTTAAAGGAGGATAAATAAAATGACAACACACATCAATACTAAACTTGTCCAATTAGGAAATCGAAAAGATCCATCAACAGGAGCCGTCGTTGCTCCTATCCACTTAGCGACAACTTACGCTCATCCAGGTTTAGGGCAAAGTACCGGATATGATTATACACGAACGAATAACCCAACCCGAGATATCTTAGAAGAGGGCTTAGCAGCTTTAGAAGGTGGCGAGAGAGCGGTCGTTACAAGTTCAGGCATGAGCGCGATTCAATTGGCTTTTCAACTTTTTAAACAAGGTAGTCATTTTTTAGTTTTACGCGATTTATACGGTGGAAGCTTCCGATACTTTGAGCACCTTGAAGCAGAGAATTTAGCACAATTTACTTACTTCGAAACCGAAGCAGACTTTGAAAAACTAATCAGCGATGACATATCAGGGCTATTCATTGAAACACCGACAAATCCATTAATGCAAGAGGTTGATATTCAACGCATCGCAGATTTAACGCATCAACATGGTGCACTATTACTCGTGGATAATACTTTATTAACGCCACTTCGCCAAAGACCCTTAGAATTAGGTGCAGACATTGTACTTTATTCAGGAACAAAATATTTAACGGGACATAATGATATCTTAGCTGGAGTGGTCGTTACAAATGATAAAGGTATGGGTGAAAAGTTAGGCTGGTTATCTAATACAACCGGTCCTACTTTATCAGCCTTTGACTGTTGGTTGTTTATTCGTAGTTTGAAAACTTTACCGATTCGATTAGACCGACAAGAAGCAACTGCGCAAGAAATTGTGACCTGGTTAAAGCAGCAGGAACAAGTTAAAGATGTGTTATATGCTGGAAAAGGTGCCATGATAAGCATCCGCTTAAAAGGTGAAGCGAAAGTGGGACCATTCTTAGAGAAGTTACAAGTATTTACATATGCCGAAAGTTTAGGTGGGGTTGAAAGTTTAATTACATATCCAACAACACAAACACATGCAGACATACCAAAAGAATTGCGTGAATCCTATGGCTTAACGCCTGATTTATTAAGGTTGTCTATTGGTTTAGAAAATTCTTCCGATTTAATTCAAGACTTAGAAGTTGCTTTGAAGGAGTAAAAGTGATTAGATGATTTTAGAAGAAAGAAGGTAGATGTGAGTGGAAATTGAAGAGTTTGTAGAAAAGTATTATGTTGAGCGTCAACATACAAATTCATTAAAATGGGACCTATTAGAAGAACGCTTTGGTCAAGCAGATTTACTCCCTTTATGGGTCGCTGATATGGACTTTAAGGTGAGTCAAGCTATTACAAAAACATTAAAAGATCGAATATTACATGGTGTTTATGGTTATACATTTGCTGGTAAATCATATTATCAAGCATATAATAACTGGATGGAAACGTATTTCTCTTTCCCGATAAAAGAAGAATGGGTTCGCTTTTCAACAGGTGCCGTTCAAGCGATTTACCACCTATTGTACACATTCACCGATGAAAATGATTCAGTGATTATTCAATCACCTGTTTATTATCCTTTTAGTGACGCGGTTAAAGATACAAATCGTCGATTAGTCAATGTCGACCTAGTGAATAACGATGGATATTTCACCATTGATTTTGAACGGTTTGAACAGGCAATTATCGGTCAATCGGTGAAATTATACATCCATTGTTCACCGCATAATCCAGTTGGACGAGTGTGGACAGAAGAAGAGCAAGCGAAGTTATTCGCCATTTGCCAAAAGCACAATGTGTTAATTATCTCTGATGAAATTCATCAAGACTTTACTTTTGAACATGAACATATCCCAGCAGCAAATGTTTCTGAAGGAGTTCACCGCCCACGAGTCATTACTGTAAACTCAGCGTCTAAATCCTTTAACATCGCTGGTTTAACCCATTGTAATATCGTAATCACAGACGATGAGTTGCGTCAAAAATATGATGATTTCGCAAATTCCATGATTAAAACAGAAGCGAATATTATGGGGCTATTTGCTTCCGAGGCTGCTTATGTGGATGGTATGGATTGGATGGCCTCATTGAAGAATGTCATTTACCATAATTATGAAATCGTCCGCGATTACTTCACAAAATTCGCACCAGAAATAACAGTATCACCACTCGAAGGGACATATTTAGTGTTTGTAGATTTACGCAAAGTAGTAAAAAGTGATGAGATGGTCGAATTCATTCAGGAAAAATGCGGGCTCGCAGTGGATTACGGAGAATGGTTTGGTGAAGGTTACGAAGGTTTTATTCGTTTAAATCTTGCGACAAAACCAGAAAATATCGAAAAAGCTGTCCAAACAATTGTTGAACAGCTAGGATAATGCAAAATAAGACCTTCCGTCAGTGAAGGTCTTTTATTATGTGCGCCCGGCATGGGCGATAACTTGGTGGTGAAAGTCCACTACAGACTTGGCAGTAGGAACTGTTAGCTAAAGGCAAGGGTGTCCACCGTGAGGTGGAATCTGAAGGAAGCCGGAGGCAAAC
>NZ_JBGQRB010000042.1:0-19317 GCF_045528645.1 Ruoffia sp. FAM 20857 | reverse complement strand
TTAACCCGAAGCCACCGCGGTTTCCAGCAAGCTGAAGCAGAGCTATGGGAAATGTTTGGAACACTAGCAGAGAGCTGATTTTTTTACAGAAGGAATTCTTTATTTACACAAACTTCTTGACGCTCCCCCTTATTCAGAGTATTATATTAAGTTTAATTTATATATAAACATCTTATAAACTAATATCTTGTCCACCTGTCACACCATAAATTTGGCCTGTAACATAACTTGCTTCTTCTGAAGCTAAAAACACGTAAACAGGCGCTAATTCAACGGGCTGTCCTGCACGTTCAAGTGTTTCAGTTTGACCAAATGTTTCTAAGTCTCCTTCAAGCTTTCCGTTATCTAACTGAAGCGGCGTCCAAATTGGTCCTGGTGCCACTGAATTCACGCGCACCCCTTTTTCTCCAAAATACTTAGACATTCCAACTGTAAAGTTAGAAATAGAACCTTTTGTTGCGGCATAGTCTAATAGAGATGCTGATGGGTTTGATGCTTGAACAGAAGTTGTTGTTATAATTGAGCTTCCAGCTTTCAGGTGGTTCTCGGCAGCCTTAACCGCTTCAAACATACTAATAATATTAACTTTGAATGTATCATTCACTTGTTTCATTGATAAGTCACTTAATTTTTCATGAGCGATTTGTTGACCAGAGTTCAGTACTAAGATATCAATCTCACCGAATTCTTCGACAGTTTTGTTGATTAATTCTGTTGCTACGCCTTCTTCACGTAAATCGCCTGGAATTAATAGCGCTTTTCGTCCTTCTGCTTCAATTAATTCGCGAACCTCTTCTGCGTCTGGTTCTTCTCCTGGAAAATACTGAAACGCAACATCCGCACCTTCACGCGCAAAAGCAATTGCCGCTGCCCGACCTATTCCAGAGTCTGCACCAGTAATTAACGCATGACGTCCTTCTAAACGTCCTTTACCTTTATATGACTCTTCCCCACAATCAGGAACAGGTTTCATATCCTTTTGTAGCGCTGGTGACTTTGCGACATCTTCATTTTTCTCTGAGAAACCATCTGTATAATATTTTTTTCTCGGATCTTCATTGTTGTGTGTCATTATATTGTCCTCCCTTTGCTAAGATAATTTAATAATAACATGATGAATTCTTGTCCGTTAAACATCTGCTTACTACTATATAATAAGTGAAACTCATGGTATGAGCTTTACATAAATAAAAGCCATTCACTTCTTATTGAAATGAATGGCTAAATCAAAATTAATTTTCGTTATAAATATCTCTTGTATAAACTTTCTCACGTACTTCTTCAATTTCTTCAGAAATGCGATTCGCTAAAATCACATCAGAAGTTAGATTAAATTCATTAATATCACTAAGGACTCGATACCCTTCAAAAGAGACAGCATTTAAGCTCGGTTCGTAAATAATCACTTCAACCCCTTCAGCACGCATTTCTCTCATAATATCGAAAATCGCAGCCTGACGGAAGTTATCCGAATCTGTCTTCATAGCTAAACGATAAATCCCAACAACTTTAGGCTCTTTTGCTAGAACTTGATTCGCTACAAAGCCTTTACGAGTTGCATTCGAATCAACGATTGCACGTATTAAATTATTTGGTACATCTTTGTAGTTTGCTAATAATTGCTTTGTGTCTTTTGGTAAACAATAACCACCGTAACCAAAAGAGGGATTGTTGTAGTAATCACCAATTCGAGGATCTAAACTTACCCCATCAATAATTGCTTTAGTATTCAATCCTTTAGTTTCCGCATAAGTGTCCAACTCATTAAAATATGACACACGTAACGCTAAATAAGTATTCGAGAATAATTTCACTGCTTCCGCTTCAGTTGCGTCCATCAATAAGACTTTAACATCGTCAGCAATAGCACCTTCTAACATCAAATTCGCAAAAGTTTGCCCACGTTCAGATTTTTCCCCAACGATAATTCTTGATGGGTATAAATTATCTAGAAGAGCTTTCCCTTCACGTAAAAATTCTGGTGAGAAAATAATATTATCCGTCTTGAATTGTTTATTTATACGACGTGTATATCCTACTGGGATGGTTGATTTAATAATAATTGTTGCATTTGGCGCATACTCTAGTGCGTCTTTAATGACACTTTCTAAAGCAACCGTATTGAAATGATCCTTCACATCATCATAATCTGTCGGTGCTGCGACAACGACAAATTCAGGATCATGACCATAGCCATATTCTTTATCTGAGGTTGCTTCAAGCGTTAAATCTTTACTAGATAAGTATTTTTGAATTTCTTCATCAGAGATGGGTGACTTACCTTGGTTAATTAAGTCAACTTTCTCTTGAACAATCTCCAAGGCACGGACGTTGTTGTTCTGTGCTAACAAAATCGCATTCGATAGCCCAACGTAACCTAAGCCTACTACTGTTATATTCATATTTAGTTCTCCTTGTCGCTAATAATAGTTAAACTTTATTTCGATATGTGCTAATTATAACAGATGGAGAAGGTTTTTTGGGGGGGATGAGAGTAAAAAAAATAGACCACTAATTGTTAGTTAGTGGTCTTGGGGGATAATAAAACTTTACATGAGTAGCTCACTCACAGAAATGGATTATTCATCATTTCCTAATATTTGATTGATTTCTTGACTATATAAATCCGATTTCCCGCCATAAATAGCTTGCACACCATTTTGTACTTCTAGCACTGCGGTCGCACCAAGATTTTTGAGTGTATCTTTATCAACGATCTGATTATCCTTAACTGATACACGTAAACGAGTAGCACAAGCTGTGACGTATTCAATATTTTCTTCTGTTCCTAATGCTTCAATAATTGTTAAAGCTTGTTCATTTAAACTTGATTTTTTACCACCTTTATCAGAAGCTTTCGGCATTTCACCAACATTTACTTCCATACCAGGCACGGCTACTTTAAATTTTCTAACTAGTGTTTTAAATACAAAGTAGTAAACGAATGCCCATACGATTCCAACTGGAATTACTAGAAGCCAGTTAGTTTTTTCATTCCCTTGGAAAGGACCAAATAACATGAAGTCAATTAAACCACCCGAGAAAGTATTACCAATTCTAATTTGTAGAATATCAGCAACAAAGAACGAAACTCCATCTAAAAATGCATGGATAACATATAACCAAGGTGCTGCAAATAAGAATGAAAACTCGATTGGTTCAGTAATACCAGTTAAAAATGATGTTAAAGCACTACTGAAATAGAAACCACTGTTCTCTGCGCGATTTTCTTTAGGGATTGCATGATACATTCCCAATGCTGCCGCTGGTAAGCCAAACATCATTGTAGCAAAGCGACCCGCAAAGAAACGTGTTCCGTATGTAAACATGCCTGTAAAGTTTGGATCTGCCAATTGAGCAAAATAAATATTTTGTGCTCCAGAAATTGTTTCCCCAGCAACTGTTTCAACACCACCCAACGATGTATACCAGAATAATGGGTAGATAGTATGGTGCAGTCCTACGGCACCAGTTAATCGTAAGAAAAATCCATAGAAAAATGATCCAATACTTCCCATATTAGCAATCATTTCACCTAATGATTCTAAACCTCCCTGAATTGGTGGCCAGATTAAGTAAAAGACTAAACCTAAGATGATTGCGGCTAGAGAAGAAACAATCGGTATAAATCGTGATCCTCCGAAGAAGCCTAAAAATTGTGGCAACTCAATCTTACGGTAACGATTATGTAAAAATGTCACTGTTAAACCGATAACAATCGAACCTAACACACCTGTGTCAATAGTTGCACCTTCTGCAGAAAATAATTGTAGTAAGGCAGCAATCGTAGCAGTGTATACTAGATATGCTACACCCCCAGATAAACCTGCGGTACCTTTATCTCCATTAGTTAAACCAACAGCAATCCCGATTGTAAATATTAGTGAAAGGTTAGCAAATACAGCATTACCTGCTGCAGTCATAATCGTAAAGATTGCTTGTAACCAATCAGATCCTAAAAAGGCAAATTGTGCTACCGCCGCATCATTTGATAAAGCACTCCCTAACCCTAATAATAAACCTGCTACTGGTAATATTGCGATGGGTAGCATAAATGCCTGACCTAATTTCGAAAATTTCTTAAACATATTCTCACTCCTTTATTTTTAGTTTAACGCGTTAATAAAGCGCGCTGCAATTTCTTTTGGACGCGTGATTGCGCCACCGACTACGATTCCTGCAACACCTAAGTTTTGAATTTCTTCGGCTTGTTCAGGCGTATGAATTTTTCCTTCTGCCAATACATCAATGCCTGCTTTAACTAAGGCATCAATTAATTCAATATTTGGACCGTCAATATTTTTACTATAGCTTGTATATCCTGCTAGTGTTGTACCTACAAAGTCAATTCCTTGTTCAAAGGCATTAACACCTTCTTCAAAAGTACTAATATCTGCCATAAACAATTGATTCGGATATTTCTCTTTAATTTGTTTAATAAACTCATTCACTTCCAAACCATCAAATCTTTCACGCTGTGTTAAATCTAAAGCAATTACGTCGACACCTGTTTCTGCTAACTCGTCTACTTCTTTCATTGTTGCAGTAATAAACGGTTCTTGCGGTGGATAATCACGTTTAATGAGTCCAATAATTGGTAAATCCACTGCAGCTTGGATTTCCTTGATATCCCTAACAGAATTTGCACGAATACCAACAGCTCCTGCTTCTTCTGCAGCTTTCGCAAGTAATGGCATTACTCCTCCTTCTTCGGTATACAATGGTTCACCTGGCAATGCTTGACATGATACAATAATTCCGTTATTTACTTGCTTAATAAATTCTGCTTTATTCATACTATGATCCCTCTTCTTCCTTATTTATGTTTAGCGATTCTAATGACTGCTTAAAAAAAGTATCTTTCTTCGGATTATCCACTTCCATAAAATAATCGTAAATAATATCAGTTATAATTAAGAATGGTAATTGTGGGGATATTCGGTTACCAAAGCTCAAATTTTTCACACTTGCTACTGGTATCACTTCATTCACTATTTTTTCATTCACATTATTTTGTTGTGTTGTAAACATAACTGTATAAGCTTTATTAGCTGTCGCTTGCGTCATTGCTTTTAGTACTACTTGCTTATCCCCTGAGATAGAGAATCCGATTACAACGGTATCTTTATCAACTAACACATGATTTACTAACATGACATCATCATCTGAGATAGCTTCAATCGGTAATCCCAACCGCATAAACCGATTTTTCATTTCTGTAGCTGCTAGACCTGAACTCCCTTTACCATAAATATAAACACGTTTAGCATGGGCTAATCGTGTAGCAAAGCGTTCTATTTGCTCCACTTCGATTAAACTATAAGTCTTATTAAGTATTTTATTATAATCGTGTAATACTCTTTTCATTTGTTTACTTTGATATTGGATATTCTCTGGAATCTTCTTTGATTGATAATCGTAAATAAATTCACGATAACCTGAAAACCCACACTTTTTTGAAAAACGAGTTAAAGATGCTTCTGAAACATGGATTAAACTAGCAATATTTTTTGATGAAAAATCTAATGTCTCATCTGTATTTTTAATAAAGAAATCTGCAATGTCTTTTTCTGATGGCGTTAAAGAATCGTAAACTGATTCAATAATGGGAACTGAACTTTTAAATATTTCACTCAATTTTTCACCTCTTTTTTTCTATCGGTATCGCTTACAAAGTAAGTATACTTAGTGAAGAAACTAATTTCAACAAATTAATAAAAACAGAAACTATTTTCAGTATATTTAAATCAAATTCTCTAATTTTCTTCTGTATCAGAAAGTAATTTCAGAAAAATTATAATTATTGAAACTAACGAACATGATATTAATTTTATTTCTCAATCATTTCATACACATCCCCACTCCTTCCCAAGTGCATTCACCCCCGCGATACTATATACTGAATATAATAATGTCATAGGAGGTCTAACATGCTGCTACTTCTGGATTATTTTCTTAGACTATTCCCTGGTTTAATTGTGGTTGTTGCGATTTATCTCATAATCCCTAAAGATATGACTGTCTTAAAAATATTCAACTTGATCTTTGGTTTTATATTAATGCGGGATGCGATGACTCCCCTTAACGTATGGGTATTTGGAGTGAATGGTAATGTCTTGTGGCTGAGGTTTATTGATGATGCTTTTATTCTGATTACGATAGGGTTGCTTTCTCTATTAGTGACTCTTCTAATTTATTTTTCAAATCGACACTTAACTTCCAATTTCATTTGGTTTAAAACAAACTCTAAGTCCCGATCTCTATTTATTGGTGCTTTAGCAGCTTTACTTATCGCTATCCCATTCATGTTGCCTTATCTGTCAATCCCTATTACAGATCGTGGAGGTGAGGTTGCCCTTCATTTACTGCTTCCTTTATTAATCCTAGCGCTTTTTGGCAACTTACTTGAAGAAGTATTATTTCGTGGATTTTTACAAAACTATCTTAAACAAGAAGTTGGTATAAATAAATCCATTGCTTTATCAGGCTTAATTTTTGCGTTGGGTCATACTTTTCTAGCAATCACAGTCACTAATCTAGGATTCTGGGTTATTATTTTCACTTTGTATGAAGGTTTAGTTTGTGCTTATATTTCAGAAAGATACGGCTTAGCGCCCGCAACTATTTCACATGGGTTGGCTATCTTTATCTTATCTGCTGGACTTATCTAATCGATAGAATGAAAATAAGTAGCCGTTGCCTAAAATGGCACCTTTCAAAAACTTGCTGAATCACAAAAAAAATACCGCTTCGAATTGCACTAATGCAATCTGAAGCGGTAATTTATTATTTATTACTCTAGCCCGGTCCATTTCCATTCAAGAACCTCTGGCATATCAGTACCATGCTCACGTATATAGTCATGGTGATAGTTGATTTTCTCAGTCATCTTTTGTGAAAACTCAGTCGCATCTTCCCCTACTACAACCGTTGCGATATGTTTAGCTAAATGATAACGATCTAATTCATTCAAGACACGCATGTCGAATGGTGTCGTAATGTCACCTTCTTCACGGTATCCATGAATATATACTTGGTGATTCGAACGCGAAAAGAAAATGTCTCGGATTAAACCTTCAAAACCATGATAAGCAAAGAATATTGGTTTATCTTTAGTAAAAATTCCATCAAATTCTTCATCACTATACCCGCGCGGATCAATATTAGGCGAACGTAATTTAAGTAAATCAACAACATTAACAAAGCGAATCTTCAAATCTTTAAATTGCTCCGTCAATAGTTGTACTGATGCTAATGCTTCTAAATTCGGTTCACTTCCGGCAGCTACAATGACTACATCGGGTTCTTCGTTTGGTTTCACTGTCGAAGCCCAATCAATAACTTTCAACCCTTTATTAACTATTTCTTCAGCTTCATCTGTTGAATAAAACTGAGGCCGTGGATGTTTTGAACTCACTACTAAATTAATTAAGTGTTGCGAACGAAACACTTTATCCATTGTTGCTAGTAATATGTTCGTATCTGCTGGTAGATATACTCGCGTAAACTCTGGTTTTTTCTCTGCAACTAGTGTAATAATTCCAGGATCCTGGTGTGTATATCCATTATGATCTTGTTGAAAAACTGTTGACGATGAGATTAAATTGAGCGACTGATACGGTCGACGCCAATCATAGAGACTCGCTTTACGAATCCATTTAAAGTGTTGTGTAATCATCGAATCAGCCACCCGCAAGAAAGCTTCATAACTGGCAAAGAATCCGTAACGGCCAGTTTATGTGTATCCCTCTAACATACCTTGCATTTGATGCTCGGAAAGTTGGCTGTCGATTACTCGCCCGACTGCACCGATATCTTCATCTGTCACATCATCCACACCTTCAAGCCATTGCCGTTGCGTCACTTCAAAGACGCTATTCAATCGATTTGAATTTGTTTCATCAGGCCCAAATATACGGAAATTATTCGGATTTGCTTGCACAATATCACGCGCAAACTTCCCAAACTCTGACATATCTTGAGCTTGCTTTGAACCGGGGTGTTTATTGGATAAAGTATAATCTTTCCAGTCCGGCAAGTTTAAGGCTTGAACATTGATACCTCCATTAGTAATTGGATTTTTCGCCATTCGGGCATCTCCTGTTGGTCTGATTTCAGCAATCTCATCCTTTAATTTACCAGACTCATCAAACAATTTCTCTGGTTTATAAGACTCAAGCCACTCCACTAAGGCATCAGCATGTTCAAACTCTTTTTGATTTACAGGAATCGGTACTTGATGGGAACGATAACTTCCTTCAATTTGCTTACCTTCCCAAACTTCTGGCCCGCCCCAGCCTTTTGGAGTCCGGACAACTAGTAACGGCCAATTTGGCATATGGGCTTTTTCCGCAGGTTGCTTTCTCGCATTATTCTGAATGAGTTTAATTTTTTCAATAATTCCATCTAATTTTTCAGCCATAATGGGATGCAATGTTTTAGGGTCATCTCCCTCAATAAAGACAGGATCCCAACCCATTCCTTGAAAATACTTTTCAAGATCATCATCAGATTTACGCGCTAATAAGGTTGGATTAGCAATTTTCGCACCATTTAAATGGAGAATGGGTAACACAGCTCCATCATTAACTGGATTAATAAAGGTATTAGCAAACCAGCTTGCTGCTAGTGGCCCTGTCTCTGCTTCCCCATCACCAATCACCGTTGCTGCGATAACTTCTGGATTATCTAATATCGCGCCAGTGCCATGTGATAGTGAATATCCTAACTCTCCGCCTTCATGAATTGATCCTGGGGTCTCCGGTGCCGCATGCGATCCGATACCTCCTGGAAATGAAAATTGTTTGAATAATTTCTGCATTCCCGACTCATCTTGAGTAATTTCTGGATAAATTTCAGAATAACTTCCATCTAAATACGAATTGGAAACCATCACTTGCCCACCGTGTCCTGGGCCTTCAATATAAAACATATTTAAATCATACTTATTGATCACGCGATTTAAATGGGCATAAATAAAATTTTGCCCAGATATTGTTCCCCAATGACCAATCGGATTCACTTTCAAATGTTCTGGTTTTAACTTTTCTCTTAAAAGGGGATTAGCTTTTAAATACATTTGCCCGACTGATAAATAATCTGCTGCTCGCCACCATGCATCAACTTTTGCAAGATATTCTTTCGTGTCATAATGTTCCATCTTTTTAGCTCCCTTTACTTTGATAAGTTTAGGATAGCATAAACTTTTTAGTAATGCATAACATTCAACTTTCACTATGTTAAGGTCTTATATTTTCCCATTTGATTAAACATTCTTCTTGAATTCACTACGAACATATTTTAATTCATTGCATTGTGAGGTGTGGCCGAAGACAAGTTTCCTCAATAAAGTTAAATGTTGCATAAAAAAACTCACCTAAACTCATCATTGTAGTTTAGGTGAGGGTTTGAATAGTTAAGTAACTTAAGCCCTCCCACGCCATTGATAGGCGTGAGTTGATTTACAAGTTAGACCTGCTTAGATTCTATCCAAATACTTCTTATATACTTCATCAAAATTCTGCTGACTTATCGGTTCAATCACACGGTATTCAGTTGGTAGGTCAACATCTTTAACAACGGCGATACTCCCTAATGTTTCTGCATTTTTCATCGTTGGAATATATAATTTGTAACCTAGAATATCTGCAATTAATTGTGGAAAGGCATCTAGCTCTGTCACACCGCCCACTAAGCCGATTGCTTTAAAGTCAGTAAGTTCTTCTAAGACGCTAACGTTGTGTTTTATATTGAATATCATTCCAAGGATAATTGAGTAGAGGACCGATTCCCTTGAACTCACCCGAGTGATATCAAATAAGTTCCCCGTTGCTGCTTCATTCCATATGGGCGCCCGCTCTCCGTTTAGATATGGCACAAATATACTTTCCGTATGTGGACGTTTTGCTGCAACTAGATTCAATTCTTCGAAACTACTATTGAAAACTTTATTCGTACAAGACAATACATCGGCCCCGTTATTACTTGGTAATCCAATTAAATATTGACCTTCCTTAATATTATAAGCGAAGTTTTGGTATTGATAGTTTAATTGCGGTTGCTTATTAATGACACGAACAGCATGACTCGTTCCAATTGAAAGGACAGCAACATCATCGAGGTCACTGAAGACATAGTTTGAAGAAATTCCGTCCGTTGTCCCAATCGTCACCGAAACCTCTGCATTAAACAGCGCATCCATCGCTTTCGCATTGTAATCCACCGCTTCAATTCGCGGTAGCTCACTTGTTTCTAAACCAATGTCGGCTAAGGATACCGCATCCCAAGTTAGCGATTCTAAGTTCAATAAACCACTACTTGAAGCATTACTAATATCAATCACCCATTCACCTGTTAATCGGTAGAATAGTAAATCTTTTAGAGATCCAATGCGCTTACCTTTTTCATATACACTCATTAATTTAAAGTAAGGATTCATACTATGGATAGGAGTTCCAGTTCGGTTGTACTGATTTGTTAATGCTTCCTCACTTTGTTGCTCGATAATTTCAGTTCCGCGAGTGTCTGCCCATGTCAAGACTGCCCCTGATAAGGTACCGTCTTCATTGATTAACTGAACACTATGCATGGCTGTTGTGAGGATGATTTCTAATTGCTCTACTTCATTTACGATAATTAAATGTTTGATGCCATCCAACACATTTTCCCAGATTTCTTCAAAATCCATTTCAAAAACCGTGTCGTCTTGATTAATATTTAAATGTGGGTATTTCACCATATCGACAACATGGTAATCTGAATTAAATAAATTAATTTTGATATTCGTTGTACCGATGTCGACACTTGCTATATATTCGCTCAATATTCCTTATGCCCCCCAAAGTTATAGCGCATGGCTGATAGGACTTGGTTTGAGAATGGTAGCTCCGTTAATGACACATTTCGTTTCATTAGTGATAAAGAAATAACCGGTGTGGGCACTTCTTCTTGTAATGCTTCGCCAACCATCCATTTTGCTTCGCCTGAGGCATGCACTTTCTGATTAAATTGTGTGAGATGTGTATCTTTCGCTAACTCTTCATGAATATTATCCATTAATGCAGACTCAATAATCGATCCATAGCTCCAATTATGTGTGACTTGACTTAAGTCAAAATCAAACTGTCTTTGTGTATTTAAAAGCTCTGATCCTTCTGCGATTACTAGCATCATATCATATTCAATCCCCTTATGGACTATTTTGAATAATATCCTCTTCCAAGTTCTGGGTAAAAATCAATCTCGATGTCGGCTTTTTTGAAGACTCCTTTTAAATCATTCATTGTGGCATTAGTAGGCTCTCTAGCTGGTAATAGTAGAAAGACAATATTCTACTTTTCTACTACTAAAAGTTCCTGAATACAAGCGATATAAGTCAGTTTGTCATCCAAATATATCTCAGACATATTAGGATTGATGTCGAAACCATTAATTTCCTTTCCTTGTTTAACTCATTGATTTTTTGAAAGAAAGCATTCAACACAAAGCGTACACGGTCGGTAGTAACGCTGAGAAAAACTGAATCTTCAAAGGTCATTTTCTGAGTTTCATTTCTATACTTGCGCCAAAGTCTTTTAACAAATTATTCAATGATTAAATGTATTTTCTAATTGTCTTGTTAAATACGTCAGCTTTTTGAGCAATTTCTTTACTTGGGGCAAACTGTTTCTCATGTTCAAATAAAAATTGCACAATTTGTAACTCTACATTATTTAGTTGTATGAGATTTATATATTATTCGACTCTCTCTAATTTCTATATTTAAACTTTTTTAATTTTTCACCTATCATTCTAACAATCTTTACAAACAAATTATTATAAAGTCATATTATTTTTGCGTTAAGTAAAGTGTATGCCTTACAAAGGGTTCTGTAAAGTTTTTCATAAACTGTCATTTTCCACTAAGAAGGGGAACTTATTTCTAAGACTTGTCATTACCTCTTTCAACCGGATTTAATTGCATAATAAAATAATCCTAAGATAAACCCAAGTCAAAATAAAAACCCCACTAAAGTATTTCACTCTAGTGAGGTTTCTGATTATATACTCTTCAATTTTTCTTGTTTTTTAAGGCGTCTGGCTTTGATTTCATTTTCAATTAATTTAACGACCATGAATCCAAGTACAATAGCACCTGCAGTCCATAACACGTCCATCACATAGTTCATACCGGCCATGTAATTCTCTTCCACGACCGAGCGAACAGCCATATAAGCAGCTCCTCCGGGAACAAGTGGCACAATAGCTGGTGTGTTTAAAGTGATGACTGGTAGTCGTAATTTTCTAGACAAGACGATACAGATCAAACCAATCACAACGGATCCAACAAAATTCGAAATCGCTAAATCGCCAATAGCACGGTTAATCGCCCAGAAGCTCACCCAGCCTAAGGTTCCAGCAATCCCCCCAAAGAAAACCCCTCTTCGAGGACCATTTAATATAATTCCAAAAGATACACTGGCTATAAAACTAAAGATAATTTGTTCAATAAATTCAGTCATTCGCTAACTCCTTAAGAAAACCATTGTAAAGTCATCGCAATACCAATACCGATGACCGTAGAGATCAAAATTGCTTCAACTACACGAACCATACCCGTCAGTAAATGCCCTTCGAATAAGTCTCTCATTCCGGAAGTGATAGCTAGACCGGGAACGAGTGGCATAATACAACCGATAATTAAACTGTCCAAATTAGCGACAAACCCCATTCGGTAACATAGCACTGAGGTAATCGAAATTAAGAAAGATGCTATTAAATCATTGATGAAGTTCATCTCTGTTCGAACATAAATACGGTTAGATGTGAAGTAACCCAGTGATCCGATAATAAAAGCCGTTAAAACGTCACTATATGCACCGCCTAATAAAAGCATTAAAGATAAACTTGCTAAACCTGCTGCAAGCATTCGGTAATATTTGTTAAATTCGGGTGTTTGTAAATCCACTGATTGCAGTGCTTTATACAAATAAATTAAAGAAATTTCACCTTTAGCATACATACGTGAGTAACGGTTTGTTGCATCAATTTTCTCTAAATTTATTGAACGATTGCGAGCTTGAGTCATTTGAGACGTCGACTCATCATTAATACTCATAAAAATTCCGGTCGCAGTCACATAGCTTTCCGTGTCGAATTTCTTACTATTTTTTGCAATTCTTTGCATCGTATCTTCTACACGATAGGCTTCTGAACCCGATTCCATCATAATTCGTCCTGCAAGTAAGGTTGTTTTTAGCAGTAAATTTTTATTATCCATCAAGATCACCTCTTAGTACAAAGGATAACATAAAATCCAATACTTGCATTAGAACTCGCTTTAATTTTTAAGAGAGGTCACTTCCACTGATTCCTGATGCGTATTCTCTTGGGTATCTTTTTCCACCAATAGTCGCAAACCATTAAGAATGACTAATATTGTTGAGCCTTCGTGAAAGACGACTCCCATCGGCAAGTCAAGAATTCCAATGATATTTAATATGACAAGTATCACAATCACAGAAATTGAGAAGAGGATGTTTTGTTTAATGATGCGATTCAATTTCCCGCTAAGTTCATAACTATAGAAAAGTTTGGCTAAGTTATTCTTAACAATGACAACGTCAGCCGATTCCATAGCAACAGAAGAACCAGAACCCATCGCAATACCAATATCCGCTCCGGCAAGCGCTGGCGCATCATTAATACCATCGCCAATCACCCCAACGACGTGGCCCGCTTGATGTTCCATCTGCACGCGTTTGATCTTATCTTCGGGTAAGCAGGATGCTTGGAATGATTTAATGCCGACTTCGTCTGAAACCAGTTTCGCCACTTTGGGATTATCACCGGTAATAAGTTGTACGTCGACTCCTTCTTTTTGAAATTGTCTAACAGCGTATTTTGCTTCACTGCGCACTTGGTCTGCTAGTACTAAGTAGCCGACAATCTCTTGCCCTTGACCAACGAAGATCGTTGTATAGCCTTGTTCAATTTGCTTACGGTAACCATTGGGATCATTAAATGTGTCAAAGTAAGACGGTTTCCCTACGACAATATCGCCTTTTTGCATACCGACGGCAACAATCTCTTCAACCATTTCATTTTGGTCCACGCTATCGAGGGATAAATCGCTGTATGATGTACTAATGGCTTCCGCTATCGGATGGCTAGACGTCTGTTCCATAAAGACGACTTCTTTCAGAATCCGTTCGGGCACTTGATAGTCCACCACTTTGAATTCTCCAAACGTTAACGTCCCCGTTTTATCAGAAAGTAAAATATCCATGGTGTTCAAGGCTTCCATCGCTGCCCCACCTTTGAATAGAATCCTATTCTTAGCCCCATTACTAATCGCCGATAAAGTTGCTGGTGTGGCTGAGGCTACTAATGCACACGGACTGGCAACTGTGAGTAGCACCATCCCGCGATAAAAGGCATCCTGAAATGACATTGATCCAATCAGCATTAATAATATGATAAATACCGGTACTGCAAGCAAGACACCAATGACATATTTTGATTCGAGTCGGTCAATAATCCGCGATATTTGCGACGGACGACTTTGAGCTTCTTCAACCATTCGTACAATATTTGAAAAGACGGTTTCTTTGCTTGTTTTACTGACTGTGAGGTAGATAGAATTCCCTTCATTAATTGTCCCCGCAAAGACTTCTTCACCTTTGTCTTTCTCGACTGGTAAGGATTCCCCTGTTAAAGCCGCTTCATTGACAGTTGTTGTTCGGTCAAGGTAGCCATCGATGGGTAGTTGAGCCCCTTTCGCTACCACAACAACTTCTCCAACGCTTAACTGAGACGTTGGCACCTCAACGACATCGCCGTTTTCCTTTAATAATTGGGCTGTATCAGGCACCTGCCCCATGAGTTCCTCAATCGCTCTAGTCGATTTATTCATTGCGAAATCTTCTAAGAATTCTGCACCCGCGAAGATGAATAGGAGCATCGCTCCTTCAGATTCATAACCAATCAACAAAGCACCAATAGCAGCGAGTACCATTAATAAATCGACATTCGGTGATTTATCTTTTAAAGTTTCAATGACCGCATCCTTGGTCGCAAAGAAACCTAAGAAAAAGATTGCTGCATAAAAGAACAGGCGACTTAAAACTGGATTCGTAAATGAAATAAAACCTAACACTAGTAAAATAGTACCGATTAACAGAAATTGACCTTCACGTTGTTTTAAAATGTAAGACATCATTTTTAACACATCCATTTCTTATAACAAAATTTTATACCTTATATCTATTATACACTAAAACACCCTAAGAATGTCGTCTTTTAGGGTGTTTGGACCATTAATTTATTGTTCGCTATATAGTAATAATTCATCTACATCGACTATTTTAATTTTCTTGGGCGTTAATTGTTCGATTAACCCTGCTTGTTCAAGTTCCTTGAATTTTCGACTGATTGTTTCTGGTGTTGTTCCTAAGTATGAAGCGATATCTTTTCGCGTCATTTCTAACTCAATGATTTGTTCTGAAGCTGGGCCTACCACATTTTCAGCTAGAAACATTATCAATCGGTTTCCGACCTGGTCTTCGGCCACTTTAACCGTTTGTCTTTCTGAACTTTCAAGCCGTTGTGACATTTCTGCGAGTAGTTTCATTGTTATGGTTGGATAGTCAGTTAAGAACGCTTGGATATCTGCTTGACCAATCGTACAGACTACAGTGTCTTGAGTTGCTTGCGCATAGGCTTCGTGGACGCCGCCAGGGTTAAAAATCGTCCACTCTCCCATGAAATCTCCGGGGTGTAGAATGCGAATTAGTTGTTCTTTTCCTGATTCAGATAATAGAAAGATTCGGACTTTCCCTCGATTCACTATATATAAGGTATCGTCTTTTTCTTGCGCTCGGAATAAATAATCACTTCGTTTAAACACTTTTGTCGTCGCTCGCTCTGCTATCTTATCCATCGCATCGTCTTCTAAATGATTAAAAATCGGCACGAGGCGAATGCAAGCTGCATGGTTTCCGGGTTCATGGTGGTAATGGTGGTGTTGACTCATAATTTGCTTCCTCCTATATATACTCTTTTCTTTATAGATAGTATACCACTTAATTCTTTTTGAAATCTTGATGTCGGTCAATTCTTTATTTTGCAAGCCCCTCTATACTAGTATTTGTAAGGCAAACAAATATTACTTGGAGGTAAAAAACTATGCAAAGATTTATTTTGAGTCAAAAAAAGCTCATTACTTTACTCAGTGGAATTTTAATTGCGTTTGGTTTCTTTAGTCACTTTGTCTTGAATAATGCCATATTATTCAATGTTACTTTCATTATTGCTTCAATTCTCGGTGTTCTACCGATTGCTATTCAGGCCTATCAAGCCCTGAAGGTAAAAGTCGTCAGTATTGATGTGCTTGTTACGATTGCGGTTATTGGCGCCTTCTTAATTCAAAACTATGAAGAATCAGCCATTGTTACTTTCCTATTCCTATTCGGATCGTATTTAGAACAAAGAACTTTAAATCAAACGCGTTCAGCAATTAAAGAGTTAACCAATATGGCACCAGAGAGCGCCTTACTTTTAACAGATAGCGGCGAGTTTGAGATGGTTGATGTGGATGAAGTTGATGAAGGCGACACTTTGCTCGTAAAGACTGGAGCTAAAGTGCCTGTTGATGGAACAGTTCTAAGTGGTGAAGGCCACATTAATGAAGCAAGTATTACTGGTGAAGCTGTTCCCGTGACAAAGCAACTCAATTCGAAAGTCTTTGCCGGAACGATGTTAGAAAATGGGACACTTCAAATCCGTGCAGATAAAGTTGGAGAAGATACAACTTTCGGTAAAATTATTGAAATGGTTGAAGAAGCACAAGACTCTAAGTCAGAAGCTGAACGCTTTATCGACCGCTTCTCAAAATACTACACACCGATTGTATTACTCCTGGCAGTTATCGTTTGGTTTTTCACACGAAATATTGAGTTAGCCATCACAATTCTAGTTCTTGGTTGTCCAGGTGCCTTAGTCATTGGAGTACCTGTGTCAAATGTTGCTGGAATTGGGAACGGCGCGCGTAACGGTATCTTATTAAAAGGGAGCGAAGTCATTCACGACTTCAGCCGCGTTGATACTATTGTTTTTGACAAAACTGGAACACTCACAGTAGGAAATCCTGAAGTCGCTGAACGATTGAGTTACGGGGATGACGACGATTTAACTCTACGTTACTTAGCAAGTGTGGAAAATGAATCAGATCACCCGTTAGCTAAAGCCATTTTAAATGATATTGGCTCAGTATCATTCTTACCTGTTGACCAGACTGATGTTGTTAAAGGTGGCGGGATTGTCGCTCACATTAACCAAAAACGTGTCGCTGTCGGAAACCCTGCATTAATGGAGAAAGAACAAATTTCTTTAACTGGCAAGATGCAAGCGGATATTGAGCGTCTTGAAAGAAATGGGAACTCAATAGTTATTACAGCTGTTGATGGTGTTGTGAAATACGTCATGGGAATCCGTGACCAAATCCGTCCAGGCGTAAAACAAGATCTACAAAAACTCAAAGACTTCGGCGTGAAAAACTTAGTCATGCTATCGGGTGACAACCAAGGTACTGTTGATTTAGTGGCGAAACAACTTGGTTTAACTCAAGCGCACGGTCATATGTTACCTGAAGATAAATCAGCTCATATCAAGAAATTACAAGAACAAGGTCAAATCGTCGCTTTCGTCGGAGATGGTGTAAACGATAGCCCGTCACTTGCCTTAGCAGATATTGGAATTGCAATGGGTAGCGGAACCGACGTGGCGATCGAAACTTCAGATGTTGTTCTAATGAACTCAGACTTCAACCGCCTGCCACACGCTTTAGGTTTAACACGCGCTACTGCTCGGAATATGACACAAAATATTATCATTGCAATTGGTGTCGTTGCCATCTTAGTTGCGAGTCTATTCTTTAGTAACTGGATGAATATGTCGATTGGAATGTTAGTCCATGAAGCAAGTATTTTAGTTGTTATTTTCAATGGAATGCGCTTATTAAGATACCGTCTTAAAGATTCATCAAATAAAATGGAATCAAAACAAAATACTGCTCAAACAGCAAAATGAGAAAAAGAAAGAGGATAAAAAATGACAAAATTTAATGATTATATCAACACAAACGCAGAGAAATTAGACTTATACACTACAGCCATCACACGTGCACACGGAAAGAATCACCCTGAAGCCTTTGATGTTCGCGATATCTATGTCCGTATTCAAGACAAAACTCAAGCCGCTGAAGAGGAACAACCAGATCTAAATACAGAATTCACAACCCTTAGAGAAATTTCTGATAACTACACAATCCCTGATGATGTTTGCGAAACGTATGCTGCAGTTTACACCATGTTAAAAGAAGCCGATTCACTTTATTTAAGTTAAAACTTGACCGCCGTCAATGACACCTCATTCAAAATAGCTTAAACTATATATAGAATAAAAAAGAAAAAGGAGAATGTATTATGTCACAAGGAATTATTACTCTAGAAACTCTTTCATGTCCATCATGTCTACAAAAAATTGAAGCAGCTGTTAAAGCACTTAACGGTGTTGACGAAGATAGTCTGAAAGTCCTATTCAATTCAAGTAAAGTTAAAGTGAAATTCGATGACCAAGCACTACAGATCTCAGATATTGAAAAAGCCATTGAAGACATGGGCTACCCAGTTATTAAGTCAGTTGTCAAAGCAGCTTAACACATAAAAAAAGCATCCGGAAAGTTAGATTCCGGATGCTTTTTTGTTTGTAGAGGGTTTGGGTGGTGACTTGTGCCAAATGGCTGGTTCATTTGGCTTGAGTTCACACAACTAAAGACAAACCGTATCTCCATTTGGCTTGAGTTCGACCAACTCAGGACAAACCGCACATCCATTTGACTTGAGTTCACACAACTCAGGACAAACCACACACCCATTTGGCTTGAGTTCGACCAACTCAGGACAAACCGCACATCCATTTGGCTTAAGTTCACACAACTCGGGACAAACCGCTACTCCATTTGGCTTGAGTTAGACCAACTCAGGACAAACCGCAAGTCCATTTGGCTTGAGTTCACACAACTCAGGACAAACCGCATCTCCATTTGGCTTGAGTTCACACAACTCAGGACAAACCGCATCTCCATTTGGCTTGAGTTCACACAACTCAGGACGAACCGCAATAATTATACTGGTCCTATGAACGTGGACAATCTGAGCCACACTCATTTCATTCGTGAACTAAGTTTATTTCTGTCATAATAATCGTAGACTCAAAGGTATAAAGACTAAATATTTGTAGACAATCCGTCATACGTTGAAATTTTTAGTGAACCAAAAA
>NZ_JBGQRB010000041.1:0-19581 GCF_045528645.1 Ruoffia sp. FAM 20857 | reverse complement strand
TGTCATCGATTGCACACAAACGGAACACGATTCCACGGAAATCCTTACACTACCGAACACCGTTGGAAGTATTTTTGAGTTACTTAGATGAAGCAGTTTTGTCTAGCTTAATTTGACAAATCAAAATACATAAAAAAGAGGCTTTTCCATTATTACAATTTCATTAAAAAAGAGCCAACGGAAATTTTCCATTGGCTCTTATAAATATTATCAGAAATTTTCTCCAAAATACTTCAATGCATCCTTGCTTCGTAACATGTCTCCATGTTCTTGAAGGATTGCTTCAGTTACTTTGACTTTTTCACCATACTCAAACATAGTTAAAAGTTTGTTGTACGCGTATTCTTCAACAATTGAAGAATCAACATAGTTAATGACTAAGTAATAATTTGAATTCATATGATAAAAGTCTGCACGAATCAAATCAGTGGTTACTTCTCTCGATAACTTAAGAAAATCCTCTAAGTCAGCAAATTTAATAATTTCACCTTCAACTGATTTTACATCTTCAGTTTCTTGAATACTCTCTTCATTTTCAAATAAATCTAAGATTGTCTTCTCTTTTTTATTATCATCTTTATTTGATTCATTTTCATTCATTTCTCGTTTACGCTCTATGAGATGTTTAGTTAATTCATCTTCCCATATTTCATCCATTTCATCAAAATTTGTTCGGCTTATATATAATTCCAAACCTTCTTTATTAGGCATTACTTGGAAAGTGACAGCTTCTGATTCCTGAAAGTGCTTATCAACATCTACCTCTTCTAAAATTGAGTAGAAAAATCTTTCAATCGTCTTTTGATCACCAACTAAATCTAGGAAATCAATTCCTCGCTCTTCCAAGTCTTCCTGTCTAATTGACACTTTAATTAAATTTTCATTAATGTGTTCCATTTCCATATCCGTACACCTCCTTAGATCTTCTTACATCTATTATACGAATAATCTAGCAATACACAAATCATTAGTGTTACGTTATCATACCAATCAGAATGTCATGTTTCAAGTAAAAAAGACAAAAAAACCGATTAATAAATAATCGGTCATAGTTATAATAAAAAATGGTTTTTATTCGTTAACCAATGCGCGTGCTTTTTGTAATTCTAATGCACGAACTGCACGTGGTAAGAAACGACGAATTTCATCTTCATTGTATCCAATTTGTAGTCTTTTATCATCAATGATAATTGGTCTACGCAACAGCCCAGGTTGCTCTTGAATCATTTCGAAGAAATCATTTAAAGGAATCTCACTTAATTCTACATCTAATTCAGAATATGCTTTTGAACGAGTAGAAACAATATCCTCTGTCCCATTTTCTGTCATTCGTAAAATTGACTTAATTTCTGTGATTGATAATGGTTCAGTAAAAATATTACGCTCCTCATAAGGAATTTCATTTTCTTCTAACCATGTGCGAGCTTTTCGACATGAGGTACAGCTTGGAGTGATGTATAAAGTAACCATAATATAGTTGCTCCTTTCAATTTTGACAAAGTTAGCTAAAACTTTGCGGCTCCTGTTTAGTACGTTAGCAGCTCTTTTGTGAAATAATAAAGTGATACAAAAACAATAGTGTTATACTTTTAATGAAGTATGTTTTCACAATCTGTATTGCTTTATGTTTAATAGTATAGCATTTTCAAATGAAAAAATCAATCTTACTTCTAATCATCTCTTTAGACTATATTAAGAATTCATCATTAATTCACAAAGTCATTATTCATTAACACACTAAGATTTACAGGTCATTAAGATTTTTTATTTTTGTTCTTTGTCAATAAATACGTTATAATGCTAATATAATTTAAGAAATATTTAATATTTGAAAAGAGGTATTTTTATGAAAGAAAAAGTTTTTTCTGGAGTGCAACCTTCGGGAATCCCCACAATTGGTAATTATATTGGTGCTATGAAAGGCTTTGTTGACTTACAAGATTCTTACGACGCTATCTATTCTATCGTTAATCAGCATGCCATCACAGTACCACAAGATCCAAAAATATTAAAACAAATGACACGTCAATTGGCTGCTTTATACTTAGCCATTGGTATTGATACAAAAAAAGCGATTCTATTCGTTCAATCTGATGTCCCTGCTCATGCTCAAATGGCATGGATTATTCAATGTATGACTGGTTTAGGTGAGTTAGAACGTATGACTCAATTTAAAGATAAAGCTAGAAAGCAAGAAGCTGTTAATGCTGGTTTATTAGCTTACCCAACATTAATGGTTGGAGATATTGTCTTATATGATGCTAATTTTGTTCCAGTCGGAGACGATCAAAAGCAACATTTAGAATTAACACGTAACTTTGTTGACCGCTTTAATTCTCGCTATAATGATGATCTATTAGTTAAACCTGAACCACTTATACCTGAAGAAGGCGGACGTATTATGAGCTTGCAAGATCCAACAAGCAAGATGAGTAAGTCAGATACAAATACAAAATCATTTGTATCTATGTTAGATACACCAAAACAAATCACTAAGAAAATTAAGAGTGCCGTAACGGATTCTATTGGTGAAGTGAACTATGATAAAGAAAATCAACCTGCTGTAGCGAACTTATTACAAATCTACGCAAGCTTCAGTGGAAAATCTATTGACTCAATCGTTTCTGATTATAGTTGCCAAGGCTATGGTAACTTCAAAGGTGATCTAGCTGACTTAGTTGTTTCAACGCTAGAACCTATCCAAGAACGTTATGAATCACTATTAACAAGTTCAGATTTAGACGATATCTTACAAGACGGAGCGAAACGAGCTTCTGCTATCGCTGAGTCTACATTGAGTCGTGTCGAAAAAACAATTGGCTTAACTTATTAATTACATTTTTTAATCATTATCATATTTATGCGCCCAGTTAACGCGAATTAATCTGGGCGTATTTATTTATAGAAATTTATTGTTTTTGTAATCTAATTGTAGTCCAAATACCCTTTACTAATCTATCGTTCTTTAATACAATATTCTCTATTATTATTGGACCTTATATCTTGAATATTTCTGAAAATCAAGTACTATTAAGTTAATTAAAATCTACATTAGGAGAATAAAAAAATGAAAATTGGCGCGCGGGTCTTAAAAACAGGACTAGCGATTTCACTTGCGACATATTTATCTATACTACTGATTCCTGATAACAGTGCAGCGCTTGCAGCGATTGCCGCAGTTACAACAACGATGCCATCAGTAAGAAAATCTTTCGACATGTTTACTCGTCGATTAGTAAGTAACATCATCGGTGGTCTCGTTGCGGTCTTCATGCTTTTTGCCATCGGGAGTAACCCTGTAGCCATCGGTATTGCTGCCGTAGTTACGATTGCAGTATTAAATGCCTTAAACTTATCAGATGTGTTAACATTAGCAGTTATCACACTTGTAGCAGTAATGTTAACGACTTCAGACAATTATTATCTAGCTGCACTATACCGTGTGTTAGAAACAACGATTGGGGTGATTGTTTCTTTCATTATTAATTGGTTAGTCTACCCTCCGCAACATGACAAACCTTTCTACTCAACTCTGGTCAATTTGACGAATGAAGTTTTAATATTCATTCGTGCGACACTCAGAAAGAATGTCACTTTCTCGATTCTACATCGAGATATCCAATGGGCAAGAAAAGAATATTCTACTCTAACAACTCTATTTGATTTAATGAATAATGAAGTAACATTCTCTAAGACAGAGAGAATGGGTAAAGCAAGACGATTAGTTATTTATCGTCAAATGATTAAAACAACTAAATCAGTCATTGATTTACTTGATGCCCTTCATTCGAATGATCACGTCTTTCAAAGTTTCCCAGTAGATTTAAGAATAATGCTCCGCGAACACATTGAAACATTAATGGTTGGGCACGAACAAATTTTACTTAAATTTAGTGGTCGAGTTTCAGCATCAGAAGTGAATTTTATTCATTCTCAAAAAGATTTTAAATTAGAATTTATGAAGCGATTCTTTGATCAAGCTTGGGATGAACTGGAAGCCGATACGAGCTATGATAATGATAGTAATGGGGTTATTCATATCTTATCAGCAACTTATAATTATGAAGAGTCTTTAGTGAAACTCAATAGCATTATACGTATCTACAAAGAACGTTATATTGAGTATCATGATGAAGATGAACAACTTGGTAACGAACATCTATAATGACATAACAACAAAAAATCGGGCTATCCTTAGTGAGAACTAAAGATAGCCCGATTTCTTTTTATAGTCTAGATTTAAAAAATAATGACTGGCATACCATATTCAACTAATTCAAATACTTGCCCCATCATTCCGGGCGGCGTATTAATACAACCAAGTGATCCGGCTGTTTGGTACGCATTCCCACCGAAAGATGACTGCCATGAGGCATCATGAATACCTTGCGCTTGGTCATCAAAAGCAATCCAATATGACACAGGTTGAACATAATCTTGTTCAGTAATTGTATTGTAGCCAACTAAGTTCGTATCTTGTTCCATATTCCAAACTTGATACGCGCCTGGAACTGTTTCTGCCCCAATGATTCCTGAAACAATGGGTGTGTCTAATACGAGTTGTCCATCACGGTAAATAAACATCATTTGATAAGCAATATCGACTTCAACATAATCCTCTCCGACATAATCTCCCATACCGTAACCACTTCCACCGATCACAGGTTCTCTAGTGACTTGAGCTCCGTTATGTATATCTTGAACAATCAACTCTGCTTCATCATAACGATCGATAAACCAACCATAAGTACCAGGTTGTACTTGAACTTCTCCTTGATAAGTACTATTAAAATTACGAGGTAAGAATAAACCTGCATATTGTTCATTTAGTGAAAGAATATATTCCTCCACAGCTTCTTGATCCACTTGTGGGTTATTATCCTCATCTAAATAAATCCAAGCGTTAATTTGCCCTTGCGGGATTGTAACAGAGTTTCCGTCGAATTCCAATGTAATAGATGTACTTTTCATTTGTTCAATGATATCTGCTCTTTGAATCAAGCTCTCACTTTCAGTTAATTCTGTTGGTTTAACATAGGCGTCTTCGATATTTAACTGCCCCGCTCCTGTTCCCACTGACTGAACAATCGCTTGAGCTAAACTATCCGAAGTAACTTGGTTTCCGTATGTTTCTTCTGAAACACTTATTTCACCATTGGCATTCTTCACTAATTGAGCATCAACGGTTGGTTCTCTTTCTTCATTTTTAATTCCAAGACTAGGAACCAAGCCAGCTACAATATTCTCATCAATTTGAATCTGATCTTGAATATTAACGACTTTATCGCCATTGAAGAAGGCAATTGGCCAACTCCAGCCATTCTGATTTTGAATGGCTTGCCCCATAAGTTCATCTACTTCAGCAGACATACCAATTTGGTTCATTTCGATGTAGCCAATATTATTTTCATTTTCATTAAAAATCAAAGTTTTTGACTCAAGGTTCTGCTCCACCGTTTCGGTCGCTTGTTGTGGTGTCATTTGACTAATTTCTACTGGTCCTGCATAAGAGCGAGGCAAAAAATGAGATTTAAAGTAAAATGCACCCACAAAATAAATTAGTAAAATTAAAAGAGCTACGATGGCAGTAATCACATATCGTTTAGGCAATTGTCTAATTTTTTCCAATACATCCACCTCCTATAAATATATACTTCATTTTATGACTCAGTTGCAACTTGTTCAAGGATATTTTTGAAAACTTCAATTGGCTGAGCCCCTGAAACAGCATATTTATTATTAAACACAAAGAATGGAACCCCTTGAACACCAATCGAGCCCCCTGTAGCAATATCATCTTGGACTTTTTGATGATTAGTTTGACTATCATTAAGAATCGATTGAACATCAGCTAAGTTTAGTTCTAGTTCTTGACTGAGTTTTTCAATGACTTCATTATCTTCTATATTCAAACCTTCGACGAAATGCGCTCGATAAAAACGATGGAAATAATCGTTCCCTCGTCCTTCTTCTTTTGCATACTGGAAGACTCGGTGAGCTTTTAACGTGTTTGAGTACTTTGCATCGTCATAATTCATTGTTAAACCAGCTTCAGTTGCCATGTTCTTGACACTGTCCATCATTTGTGTGACTTTATCCATTGGCATGCCTTTTAATTTCGCAAAGGTTTCATAATAGTTTAATTCAGGTTGATAAGTTCCCATTGGATCTAGTTGAAAACTTTTATATTCAATAGTCACATCGTCCTTCTCAGAAAAAGTACTTAAAGCTCGGTTTAAGTGCTCCTCAGCAATGTAGCAAAAAGGACAAACAAAATCCGACCAAATAGTAATTTCCATAAATAAATTCCTCCTAAATGATGTACTCATACATTAAGTATTCTGCTAAACCTGTATCTTCGTAATACAGTTCAATGGTATCAACCAAAACAAAGCCAGTTGCTGGATATAATTTCTTCCCAGCTCTATTTACTCCGTAAACATCAATGCGAATGGCTTTATAATTGCGTTTATTCCCGTAAGCTTGGGCAAATTGCACTAATGCTTTTGCGATACCTTTGCCTCTTGCATTAGGCATGACACCTAGAGCGTGTATCGATATGAATTCGCCTTCATCGGCTTGTATTTGCCAGTTTGCCTTTTCGTAACCTTCTGTATAGGCTTCATTAATAATCATTCCACCACAGATTTTGTCTTCTAGTTCAAAAACATAATATTGTTTAAGATTAATCGCTTCTTGAATCATTGTTTCATCAGGATAAATACCAAGTACCCAACCTGCCCCAGCCTCTACTTGCCCCGGATATTCGGTCATCACTCTATAATTGTCCATAATGATATCAAAATCACTTTGTGTTGCTAATCGAATCGACATCCATCCACCTCTTATTATGTAATCATCGTCATTAATTTTGTTTAAGTAATTAAATCTACTTATCAATTAATTTACCATAGTATTGGCTTCGATACCATGATAAAGCTTGATTTTATGCTCTTTTGTCCCATTATTTCAATATATATTTTTTTAGCTTATATTTTGAAATGAAAAAGACGACAGAAAATAAATATCTGCCGTCAAACTTTATTATTTATTATTGAAGACTCGCTTGATAAGTTAACACTGGCTTACGCGCAGCGATTGTCTCATCTAATCTTCTAACTGATGTTAAGTGTGGTGCTTGTTTAACCATTTCTGGATCTTCCATAATTTCTTTTGAAATTGAAATAAAAGCATCTGCAATTTGGTCTAATTCACGGATTGATTCCGTTTCAGTCGGTTCTATCATCAGACATTCTTCTACAATTAGTGGGAAGTATGTCGTTGGTGAATGAATACCATAGTCTAACAAACGTTTCCCAATATCTTTCGCATTGACATTATGCTCAACTTTTTGTCGTTTACAACTCACAACAAATTCATGCATACAATGTTGGGCAAAAGGAACGTCGTAATATTCTTTAATACGTGCTTTCAAGTAATTAGAATTCAAGACGGCATCTTTAGACACTTGCGTTAGACCATCTGCACCCATGGTTCTAATATAAGAATAAGCACGGACATTCACACCAAAGTTTCCAAAGTTACCTTTAATTCGACCAATACTTTGAGGATAGTCAGAATTAATAATGTAATGCTCGTCTACTTTTTCAATTCTAGGCACAGGTAAGAAAGCTTCTAAGTTTGCTTTCACACCGATAGGTCCTGATCCTGGACCACCACCACCGTGAGGTCCTGTAAAGGTCTTATGTAAATTCAAGTGAACAGCATCAAAGCCCATTTCACCTGGATTAGATATTCCCATAATCGCGTTTGAATTAGCACCATCGTAATATGCTAAGCCACCTACTTCATGAACAATGTCTACAATTTCTTGAATATCACGTTCATATAAACCTGCTGTATTAGGATTCGTTAACATAATACCCGCCGTCTCTTCATTGACTACTTGTTTCAATGCTTCAATATCTATAATGCCTTCTTTAGTTGAAGGGATTTCAAACGTTTCATAGCCAGCAACCGTTGCTGTCGCAGGGTTCGTCCCATGAGCAGAGTCTGGAACAATAATATTCTTACGTTGCTCACCTTCACCGTTCGCTTCATGAAAAGCTTTAAACATCAATATTGCAGCTAATTCTCCATGAGCTCCAGCGGCAGGTTGAAGAGAAATATGATCCATCCCTGTAATTTCCGCAAGGTATTCTTGTAAGTTATGCAATAATTCTAAGGCTCCTTGAGCTGTCTCTGGTTCTTGTTGAGGGTGAATTTGACTGAATCCGTCTAAAGCAGCAATCGTCTCATTCACTTTTGGGTTATATTTCATCGTACATGACCCAAGCGGATATGGTCCAGACTCAATACCGAAGTTTTTATTCGATAAGGCTGTATAGTGTCTTACCAGTTGCAATTCTGACACTTCTGGTAATTTTGCTACTTCTTGTCGATTTAAATATTTAGGTAAATCTTTAGTTAGATCATACGTTGGGACATCGTTCTCTGGTAAATCATAACTGATATGACCAGGTTGAGAAATTTCAAATATTATTTCATTATATTCTTTAAGCATGACGTGTCACCTCTACTAAACTCGATACAAAAGCATCAATTTCTGACTTCGAGCGTTTCTCCGTTGCACATAATAAGTAAGAATTCTCAATACCTGTTGAGCGAGTCGCATCATAACCACCAACAAAGCCTAGTTGGTGTAATGCCAAGTTAACTTCTTTAACAGGTTGCTCTAATTGAATTACAAACTCATTGAAGAAAGGCACTTGATTAAGAACTTTGAAGCCTTGCGCTTCTAATTGGTCTTTTAAATAATGAGCTTTATTAATATTTTGCTTTGCCATCTCAACAATACCTTCTCGTCCTAAAGCAGAGATGGCTATGGCAGAAGCTAAAGCATATAAAGCTTGGTTTGAACTATAATTACTTGTCGCTTTCTCACGACGAATGTGTTGTTCACGTGTAGCTAAAGTCATAACAAAACCACGCTCGCCGTTCTCATCTTTAGTCTGTCCGACAATACGACTAGGTATTTTACGCATTAATTTCTTCGTTGTGGCAAAGTATCCACAGTGAGGACCACCATAAGACATTGGAATACCAAATGGTTGTACGTCTCCAACAACAATATCTGCACCTAACTTACCAGGCGCTTCTAGAGCACCTAGAGCCAGTGGATTTGCTGATACAATAAGTAATGCTTTTGTACCACTCATTGCTTCTTCAATTTCTTTCAAATCTTCAACAGATCCAAGGAAATTTGGGTATTGAATAATGACAGCAGCAACAGTCTCATCTAATTGCTCTTTAAGCTTTTCAGTATCTGTCACATCATTTGTTAAAGGAATTTCATTCACTTCATATTCCTTACCAAAGCCATAAGTGTTTAAGACATCAATCCCTTGTGGGTTAACCCCTTGAGATATTAAGATTTTTGATGATTTTCTTACAGAACTTATTGCTAAATTCGCTGCTTCAGCAATAGCATTATATCCGTCATACATCCCACAGTTTGCCACTTCCATCTGAGTCAACTCTGCAATCATAGATTGCCACTCAAATAAAGCCTGTAGCTCTCCTTGGCTAATTTCAGGCTGATACGGAACGTATGCTGTTAGAAATTCTTGTCTAGATATTATCGCTTGGACAATTGAAGGGATATAATGGTCATACGTTCCTGCCCCAATAAAGTAAGGCATCTGTGTAGCATTTGTGTTCTTACTAGCTAGCTCACGAGCGTGTTTAAGTAGTTCAAATTCACTTAACTCTTTAGGTAGATCCATTCTTTCCTGGGTTCTAACTGCTTTTGGGACGTCTTCATATAATTCATCCACTGACTTAACGCCAATGGTATTTAACATTTTTTCTCTGTCTTCCTCTGTATGAGGTAAATAACGAAATTTTTTCAACTCATTCATCCTCTCACATTTAAACATTCATTCCGATTACTGGATTGAAAATAAACTTAATCTTCTACAAATTCAGTATATTGTTCTAACGATATTAAATGAGATGTATCAATAGCTGATTCACTTGTTAATTCACAAATCCACCCTAATTCATAAGGGTCTTCGTTAACGTTCTCAGGTTCATCTTCTAAAGTTTCATTCACTGCAGTTACTTTCCCAGCAATTGGTGCATAAATTTCTGACGTAGATTTCACTGATTCAATGTTTGCGAATGCTTCTTCTAAATCATATTCCTCATCCATCTCGGGTACTTCAACATAAACGATGTCCCCTAATTGTTCTACAGCGTAATCTGTAATTCCGATACGAACAGTATTGTCATCCAATACTTGAACCCATTCGTGATCTTCTGTGTAAAATAATGTATTTTTATCCATTTTTCTTCCTCCAATTATTTATTTTTTAACCAATCTTTTTTAGTAATCTTCGCTGGTACGCGTTTATTACGAATCTCAACAAAAATTCGATCGTTTATTTTGGCAAATGGTTTTCTAATTTGTGCAAAACCGATTGCTTTTTTAAAGGTTGGTGATTTTGTTCCAGATGTTACTTCCCCAATGACTTTCGTACTTTCTTCTGTTTCATAGACTTTATATCCTTGACGAGCAATCCCTTTTCCAGTCAGTTCAAAGCCACGAGACATATAACGATTCGGATCGTTCTTCACTGTCTCAAGGGCTTCTTTACCAATAAAGTTCTCCTTATTTAAATCGACTGCAAAAGCAATTCCACCTTCAATCGGTGTAATTTCCTCGCTGAGATCATTGCCGTATAAAGCCATACCGGCTTCAAGTCGTAAGGTGTCTCTTGCTCCTAGACCACATTCTTTCAGTCCATAAGACTCACCTACGTTAAGCAACGTCTCCCAAACTTCGGTTGTCTCTGACCATGGAATATATAATTCATAACCCAATTCACCTGTGTAACCTGTCTTAGAAATACGCACTGAATCAACACCCGCAATTGTTTGTTGACTGAACATTTGGAAATTATTTAATTCTAACACTTCAGGTGCTACAATTTCCTTTAATACTTTTTCAGAATTTGGACCTTGAACCGCAATCAATCCGTATTCTGCTGATTGATCGACGATCTCGACTGTGTTATCGGAATTATGCTCATTCAACCATGCTAGAATTTTGTCTTTATTTCCAGCATTGGGAGTGACAAATAATGTATTCTCTGCAACATAATAATAAATCAAATCATCTAAAGTATAGCCATTCTCATTCACGATGGCAGTATACTGTGCGTCGTTTAATGAAATTCTTTGTGTATCGTTCGTGATGATTTGATTAAACCATTCAAGCACATTTGAACCTTTAATTAAAATTTCCCCCATATGAGAAGCTTCAAAAATCCCAACCGTTTGACGCACCGCATCATGTTCTTCTTGAATCTTTGTGAATTGGATTGGCAGTGCCCAGCCTCCAAAATCAGTTAATTTTAACCCTTTCTCAACATAATAATCAAAAAGTGGGGTCTGTTTTAAATTTTTTTCAGCCATTCTTAACTACCTCCATCGTATTATTACATCCTTTATATTGTCAGCTACATACTTTATATTAGAATCAAATAAAACCCCTGTCTGTTTTCTAATTATAAGGCACCTAGTAAACCTTTCAATACTTCTACGCACGAACATTAATGAAACAATCATATTGTTCGTTATAACTTAATTTTTTTCAGAAAACCTACTGTAGTATAAGCGTTTTTAAAATCTCGTGTGTAAATTTTTAGTAGCCGTCTTTACAGTTTCTCAATTGTATTATAGCCAATTTTTAATCGACTAACAATAAAGGAAACACAAGCGGTAAAGCTTGAAAATATACTGAAATAGGAATAAGATGATTAAAGTAAGAAAAACCTTAGGAGGCATACAATGTTAGAGAAATTACTAGCAAAAATTGAAGAAAATAAAGATCAGATGATTGATATTCGTCGCTACTTACACGAAAATCCAGAACTATCTTTTGAAGAAGTGAATACTTCTAAATACATCGCGGACTTTTACAAAGATAAAGATGTAGATGTTCAAACAAATGTTGGTAATCACGGGGTTAAAGTAACGATTGATTCTGGTAAACCAGGTAAAACGTTAGCTATCCGTGCTGACTTTGATGCACTACCTATCGAAGAAGCCACTGGTTTACCCTTTGCATCTAAAAACCCAGGTGTGATGCATGCATGTGGTCATGATGCCCATACTGCTTACATACTTATCTTAGCTGATGCTTTAATCGAATTAAAAGATGAGTTCGAAGGTAAGATTGTTATAATTCATCAAGATGCTGAGGAAGTTCCACCAGGAGGGGCTATCGGTATGATTAAAGATGGTGTCTTAGACGGTGTTGATAATGCCTTTGGTATCCACGTGATGTCTAACAAACCATATGGAGAAATTCATTATGTCCCAGGTGAAGCACAAAATGGTCGTGCGAAATTTGTTCTTAAAGTACAAGGTGTTGGTGGACATGGTTCAAGTCCTCACGAAGCGAATGACGCGATTGTTGCGGCTAGTTACTTTGTTACAGCGATACAAACAGTTGTTTCACGTCGTTTAAGTCCATTCGATACAGGTGTTGTAACCATCGGTTCTTTCGACGGTAAAGGATCATTTAACGCTATTAAAGATTCAGTAGTCCTTGAAGGTGACGTTCGTGGTATGTCTGAAGAAGTACGTAAAAAAATAGAAGTCGAAGTAAAACGTATCGTGAAAGGTCTTGAAGTTATGTACAACGTTACTTGCAAACTTGACTACGCAAATGACTACCCTGTTCTATACAATGATCCAGAATTAACAGAACACATTGGTGCAGTTTTATCTGAAGCTAATCTTGAAGATGTTACAGAAGTTGTTAAATCAGGACCAATGTCTCCATCAGAAGACTTCGCTTACTACGCTAAAGAAGTTCCAAGTTCTTTCTTTTATGTTGGTGCAGCCCCAGTAGATAAAGAAGCTTTCCCACATCACCGTCCTAAATTCGATATCGAAGAAGGCTCAATGATGATTGCTGCCCGTGCAATGGCGACGGTTGTAGCTGATTACTTCAGTAATGATCAAAGCGAGAACAAATAGATGATTACAGGCGTAGAGATTGATTTCGTTGTTGAAGACTCACTAAAAGCACTTGAAATGTATCAAGCAATCTTTGCTGATGCATTAGAAGTCATTGAAAAAACAAGTTTCCCTACAGGTTTAAACGAAGCAGTGTTTACTTTATACGGCACTCGCTTCCATCTTTTAGATGCTAATGCTGAGTATAATTTATTAGCACCTACAGAAGATGATCCTAAAACTTTATGGTTCAATGTGATGGTACCTAACATTAAAGATACCTTCCAAAATGCAATTGATAATGGCGCTTCTGTCATTCAAGAACTTATGCATATGCCTGAGATGGGTGTAACTAATGGAATGTTCTTGGACAAAGCAAATTACATTTGGATGTTACATGAAATCCACGAAGAAGTTAGTTTTGAAAAACGCGAAGAATTTTTCAAAGATGAATTTAATTTAGATTAGTAACATTTACATAAATACACCTTATTATTCAAATGAGTAAGAATATTGAATAATAAGGTGTATTTGTATGTATATAATAAGTGCTGATTAATCGAAACTATCTGAATCGATCATTAAACGATCGCGTTCTTCCATATTCGCGTTCTTTACTTCCCAGTGAACGACAACACTTAGAACTATTCTTAGAATTACAACTACGGTTAATACAATCAGTTCTTGGAAATCTCGAATAACGACCGTCTTAATAACCTCTGCCCCAAGTTTAAACTGTAAACTCAAAGCGAGGACTTCACCTAAAGTAATCGTAATCGCCTTATCATGAAAGTTAAAGCCAGATTTCATAAAAATCCAAAGTACCTTTAAACTACCGAAAAAAATAATAAAAATTCCGATTAATTCTAATATATGAATAATGGGTGGGCTAACAATTTGACTCAATTCTTCTAGGAACACTGATTCACAACTCCTTATACTTTTTATTTAATTTTACCGATATCTATCTAAAAGTACAAATGAAAAATGAGTTTGACAAAAAGAAATGAGATTCTTAAAATGAATGCATACTAAACTATTTTTTTATAACTAATATATTATAAAGCGAGGTAAGTAACTAACATGGAGTACATTCAAATTCTTGGTCCGAATCATTTATTATATATTGCTGTTTTAATTTTCTTTACCTGCCTCTTATTTATGAATCAATCGTATGTTAGAGACCACCGCAATACTATTTCAAAATACATTGTGACTATTTCAATCCTTCAACAAATTTTATTATACGGTTCTTATGTCCTACTCGGTGAATTTACATTACAAGAATCCTTACCCTTCCACATTAGTCGGATTAATACCATTCTAGGTATCATTTTCTTATTTACTAAATCTGAAAAATTATTTAAGATCGTTGCCTATTTCTCAGTGTTTGCTTGGTTAAGTTTCTTAGTACCATCAAACATTGAACCGATTACGCATCCTAGAGGGGTAAGTTTTTTAACGAATCATGTTATTACATTGCTACTACCCTTCTACGGTATGATTGCCTATAACTATAAAGTTTATGCATCCGCACGTAAGCGTGTCATTCTATTGTTTTTAGTATACTTTGTCTTCGTGGCGTTATTTAATCCAATTGTTAATGGTAATTACTTTTATCTTAGAGATAAACCCATCTTTTCTTCCGTACCTAATATCTTTTATTATCCGGGCTCAATTTTAGTATCTATCTTGCTGTTCTTTATTATTGAACAGATATTTCACTTAGTTCAAAGCAAATTTATTCACAAACAAACAGAGGGATGAGTTCTATTATGATCTCGTCCCTCTGTTATTATATTATTTAAAAACTTTATTTAACCAAGCTTTTGCTTGCATAGCTGTGTCACCATTTAACTCATGGGAATTTACCCAAAACGTTGTGACTTCTGCGCCGCGTGTCTCGAAGATATCAACAACATTCTCGCTATCATTTAACGAAACGATGGGATCATTTTCTCCCATTGATAAAAAAATTGAAACATCTTTCATATCTTTTGTATTATGAGACACGTCCACTGGATACATTGGTGCAAAGAGTGCCCCTTTATTCACTTGACTGTCTTCTCTTAATAAGATATTCATTGCAATGTTTGATCCGTTTGAAAAGCCAACAAAGACTGCATCATCTAAATTAAAGTTATATTCTTTACTCGATTCAACGATAAACTGATGTAAAGCTTCTCCGCGTTGATTTAAGTCTTCAACATCATATACGCCTTCTTCTTTACGTTTAAAGTAGCGTAACATGCCATTCTCTACGACATCTCCACGGATGGCTAAGATTGCTGCCTCAGGATCTAAAATCTCACCTAAGGGTAGTAAATTTTTTTCATTTCCACCCGTTCCATGTAACATAATGAATACAGGATGGTTTGCTTTTCCTTCTCTAAAGATATGTTCCATAAATTATTAACTCCTTTAATCTGGTCGGACTAAATCAAATTGCGTACCTAATTTGGCATACTCCGCACCGGCTAATCGACTCACAGGTTTCAGTTTGTCTGCTATAATATAGCCTGTGTCAACATCGTAAATCTCTTCTGCAAGATGAAAACCAACCACCTCTAGGATGATTAAATCCGCAACGATTAACCCTGATGCATCCGTAATTTCAACAGCTTTATACAACTGTGTCTCATAGCGGACGAGGGCTTCTTTAATCCCTGGTGTACCAATCAATTTTGAGTCAATTAAGTTAAAGTTTGATACACTTAACTCACTCTCATCTGCAGGCAATGTTGCTGATGTTACATTTGCATCGTTTACGATTCGCTCATCTACAACATGAACCGTCGCTTCTTTCTTTGCGAGAATATTTCTTGAAGTGTCTTTTAGTTCACCATTCGATCGTTGTATCGCAATCGAAATGAGAGGTGGGTTGTTAGAAACAATATTAAAGTAACTAAAAGGTGCAATATTAATGACTTCATCAGATTGCGTCATCACTAATGCAATCGGCCTTGGAATAATTGTTCCTGCTAATTTCTTTTTATTGTCCTTTGAGGACATATTATCTGCTTTAAAAAAATGCATAAACCCCTCCTATAATTCGACTTTTGGTAAAGTTTTCTCGATTTCTTCTCGCTGGCTTTCATATTGTTCTGGAAGCATGAGCTTTTGGCCTAAGGCATCTAAAGGTTCATCGACAGCAAAGTCTGGACCATCGGTCGCATATTCGAGTAGAACATGGCCTTTTTCTCGCATGTACATTGCTTTAAAGTAATTACGGTCCTTAACATCTGTCACGTGGAATCCTTCATCTTGTAGGTATTCACGCCATTCTTGTTGTTTAAGATCGTCTTCCATTGACCAAGCCACGTGATGAACTGTTCCAACACCGTCTCTACCTCTCGCTAGTGCTTCTTTAGGTATAATAATGTGATGACGTTGTTCTCCCACTGTTTCTAAGTGGAAGAATTCTAATGTGGCTTCTAATTCCTCTAAACCGAGTTGGTCCCGTAAAGTATCTCTTGTTGCTTCTGGTTGGCTTGATAGTAACTCCACACCGTAGAAACCTAAGATATCTGAATCATTATTCTCTTCATCAGTTTCGACGATTGCTAAGCGTAAAGTATGATGATCTTCAAAGATAATACCACGATTTCCAAACATATTCGATTCTTCAAAAATCACATCATGAGTTTCTAAATGTTTCTTCCAATGTTCTAATGACCCATTAGGTACTGAGAAAGCAATTCTTCCAACTTTCCACTACCTTTGACACCACGATTACGCGTATCCCATGGGAAGAAAGTTAAATTGTTCCATCATCCATTCCCTTATTTGAGAAATAGAAATGATATGTATTTACATCGTCAAAATTAACTGTTTGTTTAATTAATTTTAAGCCTAAAACATCACGATAAAAGTGTAAATTTTCTTGAGGGGGACCTGCAATCGCAGTAATATGGTGTAAATGTTTCACCGGTTCCATATTATCAGCTCCTTATATTGTATTAATGATTTCAAAGCCGCCTGGCTATTATTTATTGCGCGTTGTATCAAATGGACGTACAGATGCTTCGATTTCGTCACGTTTTTCTTCTAAGAATGGCGGTAATGATAATTTTTCTCCTAATGTTTCATATGGTTCGTCGCCCATGAAACCTGGTCCATCTGTAGAGATTTCAATTAAGATATGGCCAATTCGTGCATATAGTGCTTCAAAGAAGAAACGATCTACCCAACCAGAGTGGCGAACACCGATTTGGTTATACTTTGCTTCCCATGATTTAATTGCTGCATGGTCTTCAACTCTAAATGAAACGTGGTGAACTTCTCCGTAACCTTGGATTCCAACGGGTGTTTCCTCATCTTTACGTAAGATAACACGACCACCGTTTCCACCTTCACCAACTTCAAAGACTGCAACTTCCTCTTCTTCAATCATTGGTTTCATATTATAGATTACTTGTAATAATTGTTTGAAGTCATCAAAATAACTTACAGTAATTTCAATCGGTCCAAGCCCGTAGATAGCTTTATCTGTTGGTACTGGTCCATCTTGCCATGGTGTTCCAGCCTCTACCCCTTCATTATTCTCATCTGAGAATAAACGGTAGCGCTGCCCATCTTCTTCTTCAAATTCTAAAACTTTCGTACCGAATAAATCTTCAATTTCGCCGTGTTTTACATCAAATTCTTCAAAACGGTTTAAGTAGTATTCTAATGCTGCATCGTTAGGAACACGTAAGCCAATACGCGAAATTGAGTTTAATCCATAAGTTCCTGAAGGAATATTCGGAAAATCAAAGAATGTTAAATCCGTTCCTGGTGATCCGATGTCATCCGCAAAGAATGTATGATACGTTTGGATATCATCTTGGTTTACTGTCTTTTTAACTAAACGCATACCTAAAATATCTGTGATAAATTTATAGTTTCTTTCAGCACTATTCGTAATCGCTGTAACGTGGTGAATTCCTTTAAGTTCAAAATTGTTCGTCATAATAAAACGCTCCTTTATTTGTTGTCTATGCCGTTCATTTTCTTCAATAAGAACCGTAGTTGTGTGAGTTCATCATCCGATAATTTATCAAATGATTCTCTAATCAATTCAGCATGCGATGGGAAGATGCGTTCAATTAACTCTTTCCCGCTAGGTGTTAAAGAGGCACGAATGATACGACGATCTTGTTCATTTACAATTCGCTCAACAAGTCCCTTTTCACATAATTTATCAATTAAGTAAGTAGTACTGCTACTCGCAATTAGAATTTTCTCTTTTATTTGTTGAATGGGTTGTGGCCCTTTATTCAATAATAATTCTAGTACGGCAAACTCATTTAAGTTTAGACCGTGTTTTCTTGAGTCTTTTCTAACTGTTCTATCTAAAGTTTCGCTTGTTCTTTGGATCCCTACAAATGCTTTTAATGATTCTTCGGTTCTGTTCATTGTTGCTCCTCCTAAAAGATTGTTCATATTTTATTATCTCGTTTTCGAATTATAAGTTAATAATTATAACCGAGCAAAAGCATTTAAAATTTTACTTTAAATGTTTACATCTCGATTTCGAATTAATATTAACATGAATCAATTTAGAGGTCAAGTCTTTCACTTTTATTAGTGATCAATGAAGTGTTATCTCGACTTCGAAATAATGCTAACATGGATATTTGTTCAATGCAAGTATTACTCTTGAATTCGTTTGAATGTCTTCAAATTGACACCCTCCACCATTATTGATAAATTCAATAGAGGAATAATTAAAGGATTGGTGAACGAAGTGACAATGAAACAAACGTTAAAAACAAATATCAATGTAATTCAAGAAACGATTGAAAATCATCTACCCGCTGGAAACAAGGAGCCTACTGTAGTTGCAGTCACTAAGACCGTTGATGAAAAAACGATGCGTGATTTGCACGCTCTTGGAGTAAAACACTTTGGGGAGAATCGCCCCGATGTATTCTTAAAGAAATATGAAAATTTGGCAGATATTAATGATGAGATTCAATGGCATTTTATTGGTAATTTACAAACGAGACAAGTGAAGAAGATTATTAATGATATTGATTATCTCCACTCTCTGGACCGTCTCTCTTTAGCAAAAGAAATTCAAAAACGCGCTGAGCAGCCGGTTAACTGTTTCATTCAAGTTAATGTGAGTGGTGAAGATAGTAAATCTGGTTTCCAACCCGACGCGTTGGCTGACACTTTAAAAGAGTTAGAAGCATATGATAAGTTAAATATCATTGGCCTAATGACAATGGCTCCTATTGATGCCAGCCAAGAGGAAATTCATGAATATTTCCGCTTTTTAAAAGAGTTACAAGTTGAAGTGGAACAAGGTAACTTTTCAAATGCTCCTTGTACCGAAGTTAGCATGGGCATGAGTCAAGACTACCCCATCGCTGTAGCTGAGGGAGCTACTTTTATTCGTGTAGGTACTGCCTTTTTCAAAGATGCTTTATAAGTAAAAAAAACAACAGTTCAAAAAATTCGAGCTGTTGTTTTTTGTATATTTGATTTGTCAAATTAAGCTAGACAAAACTGCTTCATCTAAGTAACTCAAAAATACTTCCAACGGTGTTCGGTAGTGTAAGGATTTCCGTGGAATCGTGTTCCGTTTGTGTGCAATCGATGACA
>NZ_JBGQRB010000040.1:0-19635 GCF_045528645.1 Ruoffia sp. FAM 20857 | reverse complement strand
AAAGACTTGAGTTATAAAAGAATCGAAAAGCGACATTTCCCCCATGGGGGAAACCCTATACCTAAAAGTCTAATGGGGTATGTCTTTTGAATAACAATAGTGTTGCATTTGATTTGACAACAGAGGTAACTTTTTATATTTTCATATGCTTTAAAGTTCATATAGAAAGCAATACATCAGATGTATTAACACACTTATTTGTTTTTAATTTTCAAAATATTTTACAGCATCTTGAACAACACCCACGCTTACAACTGTTCTTGCTTGACGAATCGCATTAAATACTGCTTCGTCGTTGGAAGAGCCGTGTGCTTTAATTACTGGAGATTTTACGCCAAGTAAAACTGCCCCACCTTGCTTCGTATCATCTAGATTGTTAAGTGATTCTTTTAATGAGTCTTTAATTAAACCTGCACCAATTTTTGTTTTTAACCCAGAGTTTTTTAGCGTATCAAGTAACAATCCAACAACACTTTTAACAGTTCCTTCCAGAGTTTTTAAGACTGCATTACCTGTAAAGCCATCCGTTATGACGATATCAACTTCTCCAGTTAAGATTGATTTTGCCTCAACATTCCCAATAAAGTTAATATTATCTAATTGCTTCATTAAATCGAAAGCCTCTTTAGTAATTGAATTCCCTTTACCTTCTTCTGTTCCATTGTTTAATAAACCAATACGTGGATTTTCTACATTTAATACATTTTTAGCGTAAAAGTTAGCTAATACTGTAAATTGTTCTAGATTAACAGGTTTCACTTCAGCATTTGCTCCAGCATCCATTAAAATCACTTGAGGTGATTCTTTTGAAACTGTTGGAATAATTGGCATTAATCCTGGACGGTCAATATTCTTAATTCGTCCAACAACTAGTAAACCAGCTGTTAATAAAGCCCCTGTATTACCGGCAGATAATAAAGCATCTGCTTTACCTTCCTTGACATCACGTGCAGCAACAACCATAGACGAATCTTTTTTCCGTCGAATGGCTCTCACGGGTTCATCTTCTCCAGTGACAATCTCAGTTGTGTGAATGACTTTAATACGGTCATCTTTGACTAAGTATTGTTCAATACTTTCACTATCACCATATAAATTAATTTGGATATCGTTGAATGTTTTTATTGCTAAATTAGCGCCATCAACAATGGCTTTTGGTGCATTGTCGCCACCCATAGCATCGATTGCAATTGTAATCATTTTATCCCTCCACTATCTTTTTATTTCTATCTATACTAAATTTTTATTTGCTGGTTTGTCAACCAATTAATGATTGCATTAATCTCCTGATCTTCTAACTCTAAAGGATGATTCAAATACCATGTAACTTCATCCTTGGCTACTTTGTGGATATGTTGATCTTCGAATAGATTGGCATACTTAAATTGAGGAATACCGCTTTGGGCTAAGCCTAAGATATCACCCATCCCGCGTATCTTCATATCTTCTTGACTTATAATGAAGCCATCCGATTCTTGTTCCATAATTTCAAGTCGCTTTTTACCTTGTTCAGTTGTCGGCTTACCGATTAAGTAACAATAACTTTGTAGGTTACTACGTCCGACTCGTCCTCTTAATTGATGCAACTGAGCTAAGCCAAAGCGTTCAGCTGAATGGATAACTATAATTGTCGCATTAGGTACATCGACTCCGACCTCTACCATCGTTGTTGCAACTAGAATTTGAAGTTTATTTTGTTCATAAGCATTCATCACTTGCTGTTGGTCATCTTTACTCAATTGACCATGTAAAGCTCCTACATTCCACTCTGGAAACTGTACGGATAATTTTTCTTTAATCGCATTTACATTTTCAATTTGTTCTAAATGTTCAGATTGATCAATGATGGGAAGAACATAGTATATTTGATGTCCTTCTTTTAATTCTTCCGCCATTTTATTATAAAGGAAATCAAGATTATCTTCATCGATTAATTTTGTTTCAATTGGTATTCTCCCTTTAGGTAATTGATCAATGGTTGATACTGTCATATCCCCATAGATTGTTTGGGCTAATGAACGTGGAATTGGAGTTGCTGTCATTTGTAAGATGTTTAAAGTTTCTTCTACTTCAACTTTCTCCATCAAAGCATGGCGTTGATCTACTCCAAACCGGTGTTGCTCATCAATAATTGCTATCCCTAATTGCTTATATGTCACAGCGGGTTGAATTAAGGCATGTGTTCCAATGACAATTCGTATTCTTCCACTTTCAAGTCCATCTAAGATGTCTTTCTTCTCTTTAGCTTTCATTGCACTGACTAAAATCTCGCTATGGTAACCCATGTCTTCAAAAATTCGATTAAAATTCACAACGTGTTGTTTAGCTAGGATTTCAGTTGGTACCATTAAGACAGCTTGATAACCAGCTAAAACAGCAGCCATCATGCCTAGAAATGCAACAAGTGTCTTACCACTCCCCACATCCCCTTGAAGCATGCGTCGCATAGGATAAGGCGCTAATAAGTCATAGCATATTTCATTGACAGCCTTTTTTTGTGCTTCTGTTAATTGATAGGGCAATTGCATAATAATTTCTTTTAAATCATGATTATCGTAAACGACACGAATCCCCTTCTCTTTTTGAGATTGCTGCATCGTAGTTTGAAGTCGCCATTGGTATAAGAAAAACTCTTGAAAAATAATTTTTCGCTCAGCTTCTTTAAACTCTCGGGCATCTTTAGGAAAATGCATTTGATACAAAGCTTTATTTAATGGCAGCAATCGATACTTATGATTAATATTATCAGGAATGACTTCGACAATTGAAGTGGCACTTGCTTCAAAGGCTGACTTTATCGCTTTAATGATTTGAGTCTGTTTTAAGCCTTTTGTCGTTGAATAGACTGGATTAAAATCACCATTATCTTCATTTAATTTAATAACTTTCATACCTAATAGATTTTGACGGTCGCTTTGCCATTTTCCAAAGATTGCTTTCTCTTGACCAACTTCAACACTCTTTGCTAAATAAGGTTGATTGAAGAAAGAAACACTAATAATATTATGCTCATCAAGACTCATTCTGAATGTCAATCGACTCTTACTGCCTCCAAAGTAATTTACAACTGCTGGAGTCACTACCGTCCCTTTAAGTGTTACCTTTTCTCCATCAAGAATTGACTCAAGCGGTCGTGCTTGTAAATCTTCATATCGAAAAGGAAAATGAAACATTAAATCGCGAATGGTACTCACACCTAAGGAAGCAAATTTGTCAGTCGCAACTGGACCAACGCCATTTAGTTTATTAATTGTTTCATTCCAATTTAATTGATCCATAATTGACTCCTTTTTTGTCATGGTTGATATGCAAAAAGGGAAAAGGAACAATATGCCCCTTTCCCCTTTGAATAGATTTATTCTACTGACATAATATACTCGTAAACAGGTTGGTCTCCTTGAATCACTTCAAAATCCACCTCAGAGTATGTTGCTTCTAATTGTTCAATGACTTGTTCAACAAGATCTTCTTTACCGCCTTCACCAATGAAGATGGTTACAATTTCGCTTTCATCATTAATCATATTATCTAAAGTGTTGTATAAAGCATTCTCTACAAGGGGTTCAGATAAGATAATTTTACCATCAACGATTCCCATGAATTCATCTTTCAGAATTTCAACGCCGTCAAGGTTTGTATCACGAATAGCATAGGTAATTTGACCTGTCGAAACCATTTCAATGTTTTCACTCATGGCAGCATAATTATCTTCAATCGTTCCTTCTGGATTATAGGCAAAAATAGCACTAATCGCTTCTGGAACTGTTCTTGTTGGTACAACCACTGCAGGTTTTTCAATCACTTCTGCTGCTTGTTCTGCAGCCATGATGATGTTTTTATTATTCGGTAATAGAATAAAACGTTCTGCTGGTATCGACTCCATCGCTTTAACAAAATCTTCTGTTGATGGGTTCATTGTCTGACCACCTGAAAGAACAACATCAATACCGATTGATTTCAGCATTTCAGTCATACCTTCACCTGCTGCAACAGCAATCACTGCATAATCTTTAGGAGCTACTGCAGTTGTCTGTTGTTGAGATAGAGCTTGATTGGCAGTTTCTAGATCACGCACTTGTTCACGCATATTATCTACTTTAATTTTGATTAACTCACCATACTCTTGACCTAATTGCATAATTTCGCCTGGGTCTTCAGTATGGATATGTACCTTCGCTATTTCATCGTCAGATACAACTAATAATGAGTCACCTTTTTCATTTAAGATATTACGGAACTCATCATAATCAAATTCTTTTTCTACGGTTGGACCATTACCGATACGAACCATGATTTCTGTACAATAGCCGAATGTAATATCATCCATTGACATTGGGTGTTCATTTGTTTCTTCGAATACCGCATGAGAATGCGCTTCTGACTTTTTAGAATGATCTTCAGAGATAATGACTTCACCAGTTAAACTTGATAGGAATCCCTCATAAAGGCAAAGTAAACCTTTTCCTCCACTATCCACTACGCCGACCTGTTTCAGAACTGGTAACATGTCAGTCGTTTTCTCAAGTGCAACACCTGCGCCTTTAACGATTGCTCGCATAATTTCAACGATGTCTGTTGTGTTTTTAGCTGCTTGTTCACCAGCTAAAGCCGATTCACGTGCAACTGTTAAGATTGTTCCTTCAACAGGCTTCATAACTGCTTTATAAGCAGATTCTACTCCACCAGCAAATGCTTTAACAAAGTATTCAGCATCAACATTCTCTTGATCTTCAATCGCTTTAGAAAAACCTCTAAAGATTTGTGATAGGATAACGCCTGAGTTTCCTCGAGCTCCCATTAATAACCCTTTAGCTAAGGCTGTACTTGCTTCTCCAACGTGTCCTGAAGTATTTTCTTTTAATTTTTCAACACCAGAGATAAATGACATATTCATATTCGTTCCTGTATCTCCATCTGGAACTGGGAATACATTTAGTGAATTGATTAAATCAACGTTCTCTGTTAAACGATCTGCTCCAGCAATAATCATTGATTGAAATTCTGGTGCCGTTAACATAGTAAGTTCCAACTTTCGTCCTCCTTATAACTCATTGACTTTAGAATTTAGTCAACTTTTACTCCTTGAACGTGAACATTTACAAAATCTAGTGTGAATCCTAGTAAACGTTCGACATTATATTTTACTGTTTCTTGAATATTTTGACAGATGACAGATATTTTTGTTCCATAAGATACAAGAATATATACATCCACTGCCACTTTATTACCGTTTTGGGAAAGAACTACACCTTTGGCAAAATTCTCTCTACGTAAAATTTCTATTATATTATCACGAAAGAAACTTTTACTTACCATCCCTACGACACCGTAGTTATCAGTAACCGCTGCACCTACAACTGTTGCGATAACTTCATTACTTAATGTGATTTGTCCATTTGGGGTTGGAATATTTATTGCCATACAATCTCCTCCTATTGTTTATATCTTAGTTATTTTATCATAAACATCGTTATTATTCACTTAAATTGATATTACCAAACTACAACGGTTTGACAAAGGGAATTGTATTATATAAAAAATTTGTTCAAGTTTATGTTCGATTACAAATAAAAAAGCTAACTTGCTCAAAGCAAATTAGCTTATTTAAATAATATAACGAGATTAAACACGTTCAACTTTACCTGATTTTAATGCACGTGCAGAAACCCAAACTTTCTTAGGCTCGCCGTCTACCATAATGCGAACTTTTTGTAAGTTAGCACCAAAAGTACGTTTGTTTGCGTTCAATGCATGAGAACGAGTGTTACCAGATCTAGCTTTACGTCCTGTAAAGTAACATTCTTTAGCCATTAGTATTTCCTCCATTTCTTGCAGGAGCTTTGTCTCTGCTTTTTCATACCGTAATAATTTATCATATTTTTCATTCTTGTGCAAGAATTTTTTCAATATTTTCTATTTATAAAGCGGTTTTGTTTCTAAGAAGTAATATTAGTCTATCCAAGGTTATAAGTCAAGGTAGTTTTTGGATTGCACCCTATTTTTATGCTGTAAGAATTAATAACCTTTTTTCTTATTGTACTCATTCTTAGCCAGTGTTCCGTAAGATAAATAACTATCAAGATTTTCTTTAAAAATCGGATAAATCGTATCTCTAAAATGTTCAACATTGCCAGAGATATGTGGCGTAATGACTAAGTTTTGTGTTTGCCATAATTTTGATGATTCTGGAAGTGGTTCCGGCGATGTGACGTCTAAATAAGCTCCCGCTAAAGTCCCTGCTTCCAATTCTTCAATCAGATGTTCATCTTTCACTGATTCACCTCGACCGATATTCAAGAAGTAAGCAGTATCTTTCATATTAGCAAAGATTTCTTTATCAAAGAATAATTCACTTTCATCTGTTAAAGGCAATGCATTAATAACAAAGTCCATATCTGAAAGGATGTCTTGGCTACTTTCCATCGTGTATGAATGGTCAAAGGTTTGGATTGAACGGCCATTCGAATTAACGCCATATGTTGCCATTTCAAAAAACTTAGCTGTTCGAGCAATCTCTTGCCCAATTGAGCCTGTTCCATAAACTAATACCTTCTTCTCATTTAAAGAGAACATATTTGAAGCAATGCTTTTATCCCATTTACTTTCCAATTGATTTGTCATCGCTGGAATTATCCCTCTAGCAACTCCTAAAATATAACCAAATATATTCTCAGTAATTGGAACAGCATGGACACCACTCATGTTTGAAAGAAAAATATCTTTATCTTTTCTGAGACTTTCTGGAATTGCGTCAAGACCTGCGGTATCTTTTTGAATCCATTTAAGTTGTTTTAAATCTGCTATGTTTTCACTTAATTCAGATCCCCAACCATAGACAATCTCAATATTTTTAATGTCTTCGGGTCTAATTTCATCTTTAACTCTTACATCATAGTCTTTAGCTGTTGCTTTGATTTCTTCTAATTGCCAATCTTTTGTAATGGCATAAACTGCAATGATTGGTTTTGACATATTATTCCTCCTACTTTCTTTCATTCACTCTAAGAACTAGAACGAGTCCTTGCTTGAATGATAGTTTCACCGGATGGTATTTATCGATAAACTCATTACTTATGAGTGCACGTGGATAGCCTATATCAGTAGTTCCAAGATTATACACAGCATTTTGGATACTTAATTGCTCTACAGCTGTTAAAGTGATGATGGATAAGTAATCTGGTAACATCTTTTCAGCGCTAATCTCATATTCTCCAGGGAAGAAAAATTGAAAGACATGATTCTTTTCAATAAACTTTATTCTTCCAACACTTTTTTTAAATCTTGGTTGATAAACCATCCAAATATTCGCTAGCATGTGATCCAAGCGGCCTTTCTTCTCTCCGATACCGCCTAGAATTAAACATTCTAACTCTGGAAACTCCTCTTGGACGATTTCTAAAGCTAATTCCATATCTGTATCATCTTTTTGAGCTGGATGTTTGATAATATGTGTCGCATTCTCTTTAATTAATTGGAATTCTTCTTCTGTCACTGAATCAAAATCACCGACAGCATAATCCAAGTAATAGCCAGCTTTAATAAGTTTTAAACTTCCACCATCCACACCAATATAATAAGTTTTGTGATTTTGGACATATTTAGGTATTTCTGAGACTGCTGGTTTTACAGCACCGCCACAGACCACTACATATTCTTTTTCTTTACTTTGCATCTTAACACCTTAGTTTCTTAATGAATCGATTGCTTCCTTGCGGTTATTGTGACTAAATATGTAAGAACCTGCCACTAATACATCTGCTCCTGCTTCTAAGCATTTCTTACTTGTTTCCTCATTAATACCGCCATCCACTTCAATCTCATAATTGTAGTTATTTTCTTCACGGAGTGCTTTTAGTTGCTTGATTTTATTCAAGCTTGATGGAATAAATGTTTGTCCACCAAAACCTGGATTCACTGTCATAACTAAAACTAGATCGACATCTGCCAATACTGCTTCGATTGCTCCAACCGGCGTACCTGGATTAATTACGACACCCGCTTTCGTGCCAGTTTGTTTGATTTGTTGGATTACACGGTGAATATGTTTTGTTGCTTCAACATGAACAGAAATAATATCTGCGCCTGATTCAGCAACAAGTTCAATATAGCGTTCAGGTTCTTCAATCATTAAATGACAATCAAATGTTTTATCTGTTAGAGGTCGAATAAACTTCATAACCATCGGACCAAAAGACAAGTTTGGTACAAAATTTCCATCCATCATATCGATATGAATATAATCAGCGCCATTTGATACGATATCTACCAAATCGTCGCCTAATTCACTAAAATCTGCACTTAAAATTGATGGTGCAACTTTCATAAATAATCCCCCTACTATTTTTTCTTTTTATAAACAGGTTTTCTTTGCTCAATGCGTTCCATAATTTGTTCATAATTATTATAACGACTTTGAGCTATGACACCCGTTTCAACTTCGCTTTTAACATTACAACCCGGTTCATTTAAATGCAAGCATGACCGGAACTTACACAATTCTCCCGCTCTAGCAATCTCTGGGAAATAAAATCTTAAATCAGCTTTTTCGATATCCGGAAAGTCAATCGCGCTAAAGCCTGGTGTGTCAGCTAAAAATCCATTGTTAAATGGATATAAAGTAACTTCTCTAGTTGTATGTTTCCCTCGGTTTAAAGCTTCACTAATAATCCCTGTTTCAATATTCGCTTCAGGTAATAATAAGTTTAATAGAGTTGACTTTCCAACTCCTGATTGTCCCATTATGACGTATAAGCCTGTATCTATCAACTGTTTAATCTTATCAATATCTGATTCATTATTATTTAAAGTCACAACTGTATAGCCAGCTGGTGCGTAAACTCGATTAATCTCTTCAACTTTTCGGTCAGCTGCTTCTTGACCAACGGCTTCGACTAATAAATCAAACTTTGATAATAAGATAATTGGTTCGATATGATTCGATTCGATTGAGACTAAAAAGTAATCTAATAAATTATATGAGAAATCTGGTTCAACTAATGACGTCACAATCATTGAATAATCTACATTCGAAATACTAGGTCGAACTAACTCATTTTCTCTTGGTAATATTTCAATGAGACGACTCTCTGACTGACTATCTTTTTCATCAACTTCAATGACTACTTCGTCACCTACTAATGGTTTTTCATTTGTGTGTCGGAATAATCCTTTAGGTTTTGTGGCAAAACTTTGATTCTCTGTCCACACGTAATAAAATCCACTAATTGATTGATAAATGACACCTTTTTTCTTTTGCATAAAACCCTCCTTTTAAAAAAAGGTTAAATCCTCCAATACGAAAGATTTAACCTTGAAACAGTTACTGTGGTATTACATTATTACTTTCTTCATACACTTCACCATCTCGCAATATACGATATTGCCCCGTACCATTTGACGATATATATAAAGTTAATTCAATTAATTGTGACTCTGTAATTTCAAATTCTTCAGCGACTTCAGTAATATTATTATACTCATCACCGATAAAAACTTGAATTGTATTTGGTAATGGATTTTCTTGTTCTTCATCATTATCTTCATAAGTTGGTAAGTACTCAATATATACAGGAGTTAAAGCAGAATTGATTTCTTCTTCTTCAGGTCCCATTGAAACAACCACTGAAATCGTATCTCCAGGGTATAATGACGTTCCACTTTCTTGAGACTGACTAATAACTTGTCCTTCTGGGATAAACTCGCTGTACTCATAACCTACATCTACGAGTAATCCATAACCATCCGCAAATGAATGGACCATATCAAGTGATAAATTATAGAAATCTTGCATCGTACTAGATTCTGAATAACTACCCACCGTCATTGTGATGGGTGTTTCACCAGGTACAACACGTGTTCCGGGCTCTAAACTTTGTGCCATAATCGTTCCTGTCTGTGACGCATCATTAGTAAATAGGTCTTGACGTTCAACGATGAAGCCCGCTTCAATTAGCATTTGACGAATTGGTTCATAGCTTTGTCCCACATAATCGCCGATTTGAACTTGTTCTTCCCCACTACTCACGACTAGGTTTACTGATGAGTCTCTTTCAATCCGCTCGCCCATCTCTGGATCCGTTTCGATAACGTTACCTTGAACGACTGTGTCGTGCCAATTATTAATCACATTACCAACTGAAATATTCTCTTCTTCAAGTAATGCAATCGCTTCTGCTTGAGATAAGTTCTCAATATCAGGGACGGTTACATATCTAATCGTTTGATTATATAAAGCATACGCACCGAAAGCCAATAAGATTACTAATAATACAACAGATACTTGTATTAATAGCTTACTAAGTCGTTTCGGTCTTGAAATCGGAGGTAATTCATCATATTGAGGGATTTCCTCTTCTTCTTGAAGATCCTCTTTAACTTCTACACTTGATAACGTTTGACTTGCCGTACTAATTGGTTTAATCGGCGTCATAATTACCGTATCTTCGATATCAGTTTCTGGATCGAAGCGTTTTTCGTTCATTCGATTCACACTTAGACTCGTACTTAGATCATTTAACATTTCTTGAACAGAACTGTAGCGGTGCTCTAATGATTTAGCTGTTGCTCGCATGACCACATTTTCTAAACTTTGTGGGACATAATCTAAATGTTCTTTCACACGAGGAAATTCTTCTTGGAAATGCTTTAAAGCAACCGAAACAGCTGATTCACCATCGTAGGGAACTTCTCCAGTAATTAATTCGTAAAGAACCACACCTAAAGCATAGATATCTGATTTAACCGTTGCACTTCCACCACGCGCTTGTTCTGGAGATAAATAATGTACAGAACCAAGCAATGTATTAGTTTGCGTTAAAGATGTATCCGATAGGACGACTGCGATACCAAAGTCAGTAATCTTCACTTCATTGTTCTCAGTAATTAGTATATTTTGTGGCTTAATATCACGGTGAATAATGTTGTGTCTATGTGCGACATCAATGGCTGATAGTATTTGGGACATAATATTAACGGCTAATTCTAAAGACACAGGTGATTTGTCACGGATAAATGTCTTTAAATCATTCCCCTTAACATATTCCATCACTATATATTGCTGACCATCTTCTTCATCAACATCATAAACTTCCACCACATTATGATGCAAGAGTTGACTCGCCGCCATGGCTTCACGTTGGAAACGGCGGATTGCATCTTGATTATCTTGGAAGTCAAAGCGTAATACTTTAACCGCAACATCACGATCTAATATCAAATCTCTGGCTAAATAAACATTTGCCATACCACCTGAGCCAACAAGCTGGTTAATAATGTAGCGTCCAGATAGTTTAGAGTTAATATCTATCATATCGTTTCACCATCCTCTAAGATTAAAGAATGGATGTTTCCAACAACAATAATCGTAATATTGTCTCGTCCGCCAGCTTCATTTGCTGCATCAACTAAAGATACGGCTAAATGATCAAAATCCTCCGTTTGTTGGAAGAAATCAACAATCTCTTCATGACTCACCATATTTGTCAGTCCATCAGAACAAAGCATTAAATGTTCGACTTCATTAATTGGTAACTCCAACAATTCATAGCCGACATCGGGTGTCACGCCAATTGATTGTGTAACAACGTTTCGTTGAGGATGTAAATTTCCTTCTTCTTCAGTAATCTCACCTGATTTAATTAATTCATTAACTAAAGAATGGTCTTCTGTTTTTTGAAATAAATGACCTTCGTTGAATACATAAGCGCGGCTATCCCCAACATGCGCAATTAAGACAAATTCCTTTGTAATTAATGAAACGACTAACGTCGTTCCCATTCCTGCAAGATGTCTCTCTTTTAATGATTCTTCATATAGATAAGTATTTACATCTTCAATAGCTTTTCCAATCCATTGCGATGCTTCTTCTTTTGTTAACTCCTTCGTTAACTGCTTAAATTGCTTTCCTAAATATTTTGTTGTAAGTTCACTCGCGACTTCACCAGCTTGGTGACCGCCGACCCCATCGCATAAGACAAATAGATATTGATTAAAGTCTGATTTAAAATAATCAGCATAATCCTGATTTGACTTACGCTGTTTCCCTACACTTGAATGGAGCGAAATTTGCATTGTTTCACCTCAGTTTTTTTATTGTACTATTTAATACCTTCTGTATCTTTTTTAACTAAACGTGAGATAAAAAAGCCGTCCGTATGGTATTGTTGTGGCCAAACTCGAATATTACCTTCATCGGTAATTAAATCTGATTTAACATTATCTTTCTCAACAGAAATTGGACTTTGTACAAAATTATCGTGAACGTTTAAAAATGACTGAACGATCTCTTCATTCTCTTCATAAGACATTGTACATGTACTATATATTATTTCTCCGCCTGGTTTTAATAATGTTGAAACATGATTAATTAATTCAGTTTGTATTTGTGCTAATTCTTGTATATCTTCATATGATTTCTCATACTTAATCTCAGGTTTACGTCTCATTAAACCTAAGCCAGAACAAGGTGCATCTAAATAAATTTTATCATATAATTGACCGTTTGTTGGCTGATGTTTTGACGCATCTTCAACATTTAATGTCACTCTTTGTGAAAGTCCTAAACGTTCCATATGTTCATTGACTCGCTTAATTTTTGGCTGTGACAAATCTAAGGCTGTCAGATGTCCTGTTTCTAATAGTGTCGCGATATGAGTCGCTTTTCCACCTGGTGCAGAACAGGCATCCAAAATTTCTTCATCGCCATTAATATGACCTAAAGGTGCTACTAACATTGATGATTCATCTTGAATTGTTAACCAACCTTCGTTAAAAGCAGTTGAATGAATTAGATTACCGTTAACTGAACGAATACCAACGGGTGATATCTCACTTTCTACAGTATCATAACCTTCGCTATAAAGGGACTCCATAACTTCTTTTCTAGACTTCTTACTTGTATTAACACGTGCAGAGATAAATGGAACTTCTTGTAAACTTTCTAATAGGTTCTCAACTTCTTCATGCGTTTGATGTTTTAAAAAATAATCTACAATCCAAGGACTAATACTGTATTTCACACTTAGACGTTTAGTGAAATCTTCAATCGCATCAATATCCAATCGATCCGTTCGAATAAAACGCCGCAAGATTGCATTTACAAAATTTCCTACGCCCCCATGACCATTCACTTTAGCTACTTGAACGGCTTCATTAACTACCGCATGACTCGGAATTCGATCTAAAAATACTAACTGATATACAGAAAGTCTTAGTAATGTTGAAACCCAGTCATCAAGTTGCTTACCTGATACAAAAGGTGCCAAGTAATAATCGATCGTTAATTTGTTTTGGATAACTCCGTATACAATTTGGACAACTAATCGATTATCCCTTTCATCTAAAGGTGTATTTTGTAAAAATTCGTCTATCACTACATTTGAAAATTCATTTTGATTTTCAATTTTATCGAGTAGAACGAGTGAGTGCCAACGTAAATTTTTATTTAATTGTTTTTTACTTCGTTGCTTAATTTTCAAAACTCGTTCCTCCTAACGTTATTTATTTTCGAACACGCTATCTATTATATCCTCTGGCTTATTCCCATTCAACCATTGTTCAATTGAAAGTCGTTTTTTTCCACTTTCTTGCCATTCACTAATCCCGTAAAATGTATTATCTCCACATTGAACAATTAGTTTGTTGTCTTCAATTGCAAGAACTTCACCAATTTCGCCGGGTTCACCATTATAATCTACAGGTTCGCCTGCCCAAATTTTAACACGATTATTATCCAACATTGTATACGTCGATGGGAATGGTCTAAATGCACGGATATGATTATCTACTTCTTGAGCCGTTAAATCCCAAGAAATTCGTTCTCGTTCTTTAGAAATTGTTGGAGAGAAGACAACCTCTTCTTCTACTTGTGGTGTTGCTTGGATTTCTCCAGCAAAAACAGCAGGTAAAGTATCTAATAATAATTCTTTGCCAACTACAGCAAGTGTGTCAAATAATTTACCTACATCATCTGTTGCTTTAATTTCAATAGCGCGTTGAGATAGGATATCTCCCGCGTCCATCTTTTTAGTCATATAAATAATTGAAATTCCGGTTTTTTTGTCACCATTCCATAGCGCATAATGAATCGGTGCTCCCCCTCGGTATTTAGGCAGTAGCGAAGCATGGACATTAATTGCGCCATATTTTGGTGCTTCAATTAGATCAATGGGTACAAACTGCCCGTAAGCTGCTGTTACAATAAGGTCTGCATTTAATGCTTTTAATTCTTCAGCTTCTTGAGACCCTCTGATTTTTTCCGGTTGATAGACTGGGATATCATGTTTTAATGCGAGTTCCTTCACTGGTGTCGGCTTTAATACTTTTTTACGACCTACAGGTCGATCAGGTTGTGTGACTACGCCTACAACCTCCATAGTCGCATCATTTATTAACCCTTCCAAAACTTCAACAGAGAAATCTGGTGTCCCCATAAAAATTATTTTATGCATATACATATCCTTTCTAACTAAAATATTGTGGTTCATGATCAATATTTACATACACACCTTGTGTTGCTTTTTGTTGTGTATTATTCAAAATATTATCTAATTGTCTTTGAATAGTTGTTTTGTCTTTGTATTTTAAAAGTAAATTAAAATAGTAATAATTATTAATTTTCGAAATATTATTCCGATTTGGTCCTATAATATATAACTGTTCTTTTCTTTCGAGTTCAGGATTATATAATTGAGCTTTTAAATCATAAGCCAACTGACTCGCCCTTCCTTGATGCTTACTAGACACTGTCAGTAAGGTCGTAAAGTAATAAGGCGGATAATTAGTCAGATGTCGTCGTTTCATCTCAAAGCGGAAAAAACTTTCATAATCGTGCGTTTTCGCAAATTGGATCACGTAGTGTTCAGGATTATACGTTTGAATCACAACTTCACCAGCTAAGTGCCCACGTCCGGTTCTTCCACTCACTTGAGTTAATAGTTGGAAAGTCCGTTCACTTGCCCTAAAATCAGGTAAATTTAACGCTGTATCAGCATTGATGACTCCTACTAAGGTTACATTCTCAAAATCTAAGCCTTTAGCGATCATTTGCGTTCCTAATAGAATATTCGATTGCCCGCTTGAAAACTCATTTAGTAATTTTTGATGTTGCCCTTTACGGCGAGTTGTATCATTATCCATTCGCGTCACCTTCGCTTCTGGAAAAATTTCTTCTAAAGTTTCAGCTACCTTTTGTGTTCCTATACCATGAGTACGAATGTGCGGTGATTGACAGCTCGGACATTGTGTTGGTAGGGGCTCATGGTAATCACAATAATGACACTTCATTTGATTATCAAACTTATGATAAGTTAAAGAGATGTCACATCTAGGACATTGCATAATGAAACCACATTCGCGACATAGTAAGTAAGAGGCATAACCGCGACGGTTTTGTAATAATACAACTTGTTCTTTCTTATCGAGTCGATCTTGAATCTTCTCAATAAGCTCTGGAGATAATTCATTCGCCGTTTCTCTCAACTCAATTTGGGTCATATCAATAATATCCACAGGTGGCATCGGCATTTGATTGACCCGATTCTCCAGGTGGATTAAGTGATAGTTACCTACTTGAGCTCGTGCACGGCTTTCTAAAGACGGTGTCGCACTTCCAAGTATTAAAGGGGCATCATGATACTCACTCCGCCATCTCGCAACATCTCTCGCATGATAACGTGGATTATCAGATTGCTTATAAGTCGTTTCATGTTCTTCATCGATAATGATAATTCCGATATTTTCTAAAGGAGCAAAGATTGATGATCTAGCCCCTACAACGATTTTTGCTTCGCCTTTAATAATCCGTTGCCATTCATCATATTTTTCAGTGATAGATAAGCCAGAATGCAATACTGCAATGCCAGTTTGGAAGCGACTTACTACACGTTCCACCATTTGTGGTGTTAAAGAGATTTCTGGTACGAGTAATAAAGCAGATTTGCCTTGTTGTAAGGCTCTGTCCATCAATTGCAAGTAAATCTCTGTCTTCCCACTCCCGGTTACTCCTTCAATTAAATACGTATCCGCTTGTTTATTATCAACGCTTTGACTAATTAAATCATACGCGTTCTGCTGTTCAGCTAGTAACGTTTTTGATGAACTCGCTTGAAATGAAACATCTTTCAATGGATCACGATAAATCACTTCTTTAAATGTCGTAATCCATTCTTTATCGATGGCTGAATTTATAGTCGCATTGGATAGTTCTAATTCTGTCATTAAAGTGTTTTTTTCAATGCTTTCGATAGCTTGATTATTAATGAAGTATTCTAGTATCGCTCGTTGCTTAAAGCTTCTTAGGCTTGTCTTTTCTAAAACATTCATTAGTTGGTCTTTATTTAAGTTTGTTTTAATCATTGTTTTAGTTTTTTGCGTCGTTTGGTTAATAACTTGGTATTCTATAGAAATGATATTTTCTTTTTTTAATTGACTGATTGCATTGGGAGATATTCTTTCTTCCAATACTTTACGGTCAATGCCTGTTTCATTTTGATACCAAGAACCAACTTTTTCGCTAAATTGAACAGGATCATGAATTTGAACGATGGCATCATACTTTGCCTTTAATAAACTCGGTAACATGGCTTGAAGTACTGATATACGAAAGCACTGAAGATACTCAGCTAAATAATCACTCAATTCAATTAATTCTTCATTTAAGAAAACATCATAATCCATAATACTATGAATGGGCTTAAGTTTTCCGTTGAATTCAGTCTCGTCCGTAATATCCACAACAAAGCCTGTTCGTTTCATATTGCCAAAAGGTACTTGAACTCGGCTACCTAGTTTAATCGCAGATTCCCAATCTTTTGGCACTGCATAATCAAAAGAGCGATTTACTTGCTTCGCTGGTATATCAATGACAACTTTCACTATCATTCTTTCCCCTCCTTCTAAATAATTTGTAACATATGACAAAAAACTACTATGAAAGTAGTATAAATTCTTTCATAGTAGCTTCGATTTTATTTTTCTTTGATTTGTAAGTCGCCAGAAACAACTTCTTCTAACGCTCTTCCCACGGGTTTGATTGCTTCGTATGAATCTAACATTTCATGCTTATATAATTGCATTTCATGAGCGCGTTTACTCGCAAGGATAATTAAGCTATATTTTGATGGAATTTTTTCAACTAATTTGTCAACTGATGGATATAACATCATGATGGATTACTCCCCTTTTTGAAAATAATTATGTATTTGTAATTTAATTTGATCAACGACTCTTGAAACTTTTAAATGTTCACTTTGTATTATACCATTTACTTTGTTTACTGCACAATCAACTTCATCATTTACGACAACATAGTCGTAATGTTTCATCATTTCAATTTCTTCGCGTGCTTTTTGCATGCGTTCATAAATGATTTCTTGATTATCAGTCCCACGTCCAGTAATTCTAGACTCTAATTCGTTGAGATTAGGTGGTGCTAAGAATATGAAAATTCCATCAGGCATTCTTTCTCTAACTTTCATTGCGCCTTGAACTTCAATTTCTAAAAACACATCGTAGCCTTTAGACAGATTGTCTTCAATCGCTCTAATTGGTGTACCATAATAATTTCCAACATATTCTGCGTGTTCAAGCAAAGCATCTTCCTCTATTAGCTGTTCGAACTCCTCACGTGAGGTAAAGTAATAATCGACACCATCTACTTCACCTGTTCTCATTTGGCGAGTCGTAGCTGAAACTGAATATACATAGTTATAAATATTATTCTTAAAAATTGCAGCTCTAACAGTTCCCTTTCCAACTCCAGATGGACCTGATAATACAATTAATAACCCTCTTGTGTCACTCATATTTACCTCCAAAATAAAACTCTATATGTCTATAACTACTATCATAACATATCTTAATTCTTCTTGAAATAAAATCAAGAAATTTCATGCGTTTCTTTATTGCTCTAACAATGCTTTTAACTGTTCTTGTATGTTTGTCAGTGTATTACTATCTAAAACTTCGTAAGTAACATCATCAATCATTTCAGAATAACCTTCTAACTGTACTGTTTCAACATTCGTAATTATTTGACGATAATCCAAGGCAATGGTCTGAATATCCTTGAATGACAGATTTGTTAGTACATTACCATTTAGACTACTAAGTAGCTTTGGAATGCTCGTAAGTGAATTGATTTGACTAATTTGTGGAACAATCGCACTGACGACTTGTCTTGCTTTATCTTGACTATTTGCTGATTCAATCGCTTCATCAATATCACCAGTGTAAGCTAAGGCCATTTCACCATCCATATTATACGTTTCACCTGCAACGAAGCTATACCCATTTTGATCAAATGTTTCAGTAGCCGTCACGGATACTTCCCCAATCGCATCTATAATATCAGCCAATCCATTCAAATTCACTGTTAACGTATAATCAATCGGAATCTCTAATAAATCTTGCACAGTATTAACTGTTGTTGATAGACCACCTGTTTGATACGCCTCTCGAATCATTCCTTCAGATTTTTGACCTGCAATCTCAGTCAGTGTATTACTAGGTATATTTGTCATAACCACACTTTCTTCTTCAGGACTTACTGTGGCAACAACCATAATATCAGATTGACCTTCTTCTAAATTATCATTGGTTGATGGTTCAACCCCTAATATTAGCATTGAAAATGACTCTTTATTTTGAATACGACTCACCACAGGATCTGGTTCATCTTCATCACGTAAATTCACTTGTTCTTCAGGTCTACTTTGTTGAATCACATCTACTGTGTTCACAACGTTATTATAAAAATAAGCCCCCACAGCACCTGCTCCTATAAGCAGAACGATGATGATAATAAAGAAAATCAAACATCCTTTTTTTCTTTTCTTAGGTCTTCCTCGATGGATATTTCGACGAGACATATTATTTTCACTCATAGACTAACCTCTCATTACTCAATTTTGTTTATCTATTGTATTACTTTATATATTTTATTTCAAATTCTTTTGTTTTTAGGATAGTGTTGACAAAGGGAACGTTTGTTCGTATAATGTAAATACAAACATCCGTTCGGATAAAGGAGTGACATTCATGGAATTACCTATCAAACCCAATTCTAACCTTGCAAATACTGTTCAGCGCTTCTTCAAACCCTTTTTAAATACTCAAATTAAACAAGATAAACGCTTTATATTGCCTCTAAATGAAGTAGAGAAGTTATTACATCAACATTATGTGACGCTTGACCCTGTCGAAATCACATTTGAATTTTACAATTCTCTACAAGAGATTGAACAAAAGACAATTTTAGCTACTGTCGTATCAACTGTTCAACACAATCGTCGCATTGCAATTAGTGAAGTTAATTCAAAGCGATCTTACATATTATCTTTAGAACAAATTCTAACTGCGTCTGCCAACGCTGCTTAGAACTCATAGACCACCAACTGTTTGCACAATCCCCGCAAACAATTGGTGGTCTTGTTCATTTATATATTTTTTCAAATGATGAATTGTAAAATTAAGTGCGACAAATAAAGAAACCCATAACAGGTTCGTGTAAGATGTTAGTAACGACAAAAACATACACACGGAGGTCTGTTATGAGCTACACACATCTTACCATAGAGGAACGTTCAAAAATAGAAATACTCTATCAAGAAGGTTATAAAATTAATCGCATTGCCCAAT
>NZ_JBGQRB010000039.1:0-19834 GCF_045528645.1 Ruoffia sp. FAM 20857 | reverse complement strand
AGTCTGTAAGATATCTGTAGTAAGATTGTTCATAGGGAAGTCCTCTTTTCTGTGAATTTAGTGTGGTAACTCTATTCTACAGAAGGGACTTCCTTTTTTCTATTTACACAAAATATTTTACACTCTCTATTTTAAAAACCAAGGGTTTTCTCTTAATGTGGGTGTAGCACTAATAGCTTCAACACTTTTCATAATTCTAGTTGTGTATAATAAAATAACGATCAGTGAAGCAAGTAACCATTCATTACTCCAACAAATAATCCAGACAATGTTTAAAGCAATCCATTCTATCATTCGCGTTAAAATCAATTGACGGTAAAGCGCACCGAAACGATCTCCTTTTGGACGGATAAAATCAATACTAATTGTCAATGCCATTCCGATATAAATCACAGCCCAAATTGAAAAAGTAATGCCTGCTGGTGCAAATAAATTCACATATTTATCTGAAACTTCTGCTTGAGTTGCTGGTAAGATAATCCCTGCCGCACTCAAATAGTTCAATAATAGTAATAATACGAAGAATACTGGCACAGCCCAACGATAATATTTATGAAATGAGTTCATATAGTTTGTACTCCTAACTATCGTGATTTAGTTGCTTACTACAGTTCTTCTTCTTTGATTTGGTTGAATTCTAATTCAGCCACTGTTTCACGACCGAACATTTCAATAAGAACTTTAACTTTCTGATGTTCTTGATTCACTTCTTCAACAACACCTGCAAGACCTGAGAAGGCACCATCTGTAATTTCAACACGATCACCCGTATTGATATTTAAGTCGATAATTTCTTTCGGTTGTTCACCGTCACCTAGAATATAGGCGATTTCTTCATCTAAAAGTGGTGCTGGTTTACTTCCGGCACCATGCGAGCCAACGAAACCTGTTACCCCTGGTGTATTACGAACGATAAACCATGCATCATCTGACATAACCATCTCAACTAAAACATAACCTGGGAAAGTTTTTTGTGTTTTAGTTTTTGGTTCGCCGTCTTTCACTTCTGTAACATCTTGTGTAGGGACAACCACACGGAAGATATTCTCCCCCATTGCCATACTATCTTTACGTAAATCAATATTTTCTTTAACTTTGTTTTCATATCCTGAATAAGTATGTAGAACATACCATGCTTTATTTGATTCCATATTGAACTCCTTTCAAAAAATTCTCAAAATAAAAAACCTACAAAACAGTAGGTTCGTTCCTTGCGTCAATTATACCATTAATCCTTCAATGATTACTATAAAAAAACTAGAAATCACGCTCTTTTTAATTAAACACTAAATAACCAATCCATTAGTGACGAGAATACTTCATCGGTTAATGCAAAATAAGATGCGAAAATAACGACAAAGATAACAACAATCCAAGTAAAGCGATTGACTTCTTTAACTGATGGCCAATTTACCTTTTTCATTTCGTTTCCGACTGATTTAATATAGTTCATTCTTATCCACCTATCTACTTAGTTTCTTTATGTATTGTGTGCTTATTACAGTATCGACAGAACTTTTTAAGTTCTAGACGAACAGATTGACCCGTTTGTGTCGGTGTCATTTGGTAATTGCGTTGGCCACACTCTGTACATGCCAAAGCTGCTTTTCTCTGTGCCATATGCAACCCCTCCTATTATAGATTCATCTTTACATCTCAATAAATCATAATGAAAAGTACCTACAATTGTCAAGCATTGATTGCATAAGTTATCTAATTTTTAATTTCAAAAGTTATTCAAGAGAGAATGAGTCCTTTAACTTCTTCCTACATCGATCATAGGCACTTTGCACTTGGGTTTCGCTAATGACCAATTGTTTCGCTATTTCTCTAACACTGTCACCTTTTTGATAATTGAAGAATACTTTACGTTCTAGAGATGACAATGAATCAATAAATAAGTTATGGACTTCTTTCAATTCAATCATATCTTGAGCTGATATATGATAATGATTTTCAATCTGATCTAACAGATTGATTTCACTTTGATTTTTATTACTTTGATATTCAAGTGACAACTCTCTAATACCTCCACCACGCTTATACGCCTGGTCAGCACGACAAAGATTAATGATTCGGTTCTTATATAATAATTTAAAGAAGCCTGAAAATCGGTGTTGTTTTTCTGGATCATACATATCGATGGCTTCTAACATAATAATTTGTGCTTCTTGGTAATAATCTTCTAAATCATAATTAGGAACTTTGATCTGATTAAAACAACTTTTATATAAAGGTACATATCTATTCACTATATGTTCAAAAACATCTGTATTAAATTCTTTCTTTAATCCTATAACCAACGCTTCAATGGTCATTGTCTTCATCGCTCTGTATCCTTCCTGTTTTAAAATAGGATGAAACAGATTAAGTTATGTCTTAGTGGTATTAGTCGCTTTGCCCTTCAATCTCTTCTCGTAAGCGGTCCAATTTCTCTAAATGAGTGACATCCCAAGGACTTCGCCTTCGAATGCGAGAGTCATAAAAAGTACTCACATCGCTTCTAATTTGTGACTTGGCGTAATTTACTTCCATTAGTAACTCATTAGCTGATTGTCTCAGAGCACCTTGTTGAAAGACCATCCACTGCTCGGCTGCATCGCTCGTTGCGACCACGACTCGAGTCAGGGCATTTATATGCTGTTTGACTGTCCGTTCAATATAACTATCTGCTGTTTCCCCTTCTTGTGTGAAGACAACAGTGACATTAAACTCCTCAAAAGTTGAGGTAATTCCTGGGACAAATTGTGCATCAAACACCACAATGACCTCAATATCTCGATACTTTCGATAGTTTGAAAGTTCAAATAATAGCAAATCTCTGGCTCCTTGAATTTCGTCACGTTTCTTTAACTGCTCTAATTCAGGCCAAGCACCAATCATGTTATATCCGTCCACGAAGAGAACTTCTTTTCTGCGCATTTTATCGCTCCTTACATCTTTGGAATACGATGTCTGGCAACTTCATAAGCAAGGATTGCAGTAGCTACACTTGCGTTTAAACTTTGCACATGTCCAATCATCGGGATAGTTACTGTACCATCGGCATTTTTTAGAATATTTTGTGATACACCTTGCCCTTCATTACCAATAACGAGTGCAATCGCGCCTTCACTGTTCCAAGTTCGCATATCTTCGCCTTCCATAGCTGTCGCAAAGATCCAAACACCGCGTTCTTTTAACTCAGTGATTGTTTGAGAAAGGTTCGTTACGCGAATCACCGGGACATGTTCAATCGCTCCGGTTGATGTTTTTGCAACGACCCCAGTTAGTCCTACGGCGCGGCGTTTTGGAATAATAATTCCATGAACACCAACGGCATCAGCCGTTCTAATAATTGACCCTAAGTTATGCGGGTCTTCTACCCCATCTAAAATGAGAAAGAAAGGCGGGACTCCTTGGGAATCAGCTAAGTCAAACGCATCATTCAATGTAGAATATTCAAATGGTGGTACAGTAGCAACAACACCTTGGTGATTTGCATTATCTGTCATATCATCGAGTTTCGATTTTGGAACCTCTTGGAATACAATGCCTTGTTGCTTCACTAGATTCAATATATCAGTAATTGCTGGACCTGAAATCCCCTTTTGTAGAAATAGTTTATTTATTTGTGATTTTGACTCCAATAAATTGATTATAACGTGTTTTCCGTACTGAAATTCGGAATCCTGCGATATTTCTTCGTTATTCTTTGATTTTTTGGGGTCGTTATTTTTTCTATTTGGCTTCGCAGACATATTATCCCTCCTGGTTCTCATCGATATAATCAACGGCTGCCTGTAGAAGTTCTTGCAGGCGATCAAATTTGCGGCTCATATGTAACCAACCAACGAGTGACTCAAAGCCAGTCGCTTGGCGGTAATCTCCGATCGATGCATTTTTAGCTTTTGTATTGGCTTTATTATTTCGACCGCGTTTGTACATCGTAATCTCTTCTTGAGTTAAGTAGTCATCAAAAGATAGCCAATGGTGCATCACACTTGCTTGTCCGCGTGCTTCAACGTATTTTACAGCTGCTTTATGTAATTTATTGGGGCTTGTTTCGCCTTTACTTAAGACATAATCACGGACAAAGACTTCGTAAACAGCGTCTCCAATATAGGCTAAGGCTGCACCGTTGAGTAAGTTTGCTTTTTCATTCATATTAATTCTCTCGTTTCCATTGTGTTCCGTGTGGCGTATCGTCTAGTAGTATTCCTTGGGCTTTTAACTCATCGCGAATTTCATCGGCACGTTGGAAATTACGATCAGCGCGTGCTTGGTTACGTTCATCGATTAAAGCTTGGATTGTCTCGTCAACTAAGTCTTCTTTCTCAAGGACTAAGCCGAAAATACTTAATAATTCATTTAATTTTTGTTTCATTTCAATTAAAACAGCTTTTTCAACTGTTTTTTCTTCAAGATAGTGATTCATCACTTTAACCAGTTCAAACACTGCTGTCATACCATTTGCTGCATTGAAATCGTCATCCATGGCGACTTTAAACGATGTTTCGATCTCATTTACCCGGTCTAACCAGCCAGAATCTTGCACTTCGGTTGTCTCTTCCGTTTGGTCAATACGGTAATTTGTACGGCGTAATACTTCTCTTAAACGAGCAATATTATTTCGCGCATCCTCTAAAGCCGCATCATCATATTTCAACGGACGACGGTAGTGAACTGTTCCTAGAAGATAGCGGACAACCATTGGATCAACCGCCTCAATTAAATCTCTCAATAGAACAAAGTTCCCTAAAGATTTACTCATCTTCTCTTCATCTTGTCCAAACGTCACGAACCCATTATGTAACCAGTAATTTGCAAAAGTCTGGTCATAATGACCTTCTGATTGCGCAATTTCGTTCTCATGATGAGGGAACTCTAAGTCTTGCCCGCCTGCATGAATGTCTAATGTATGGCCTAAATGTTTCGTTGCCATCACTGAACATTCAATATGCCAACCCGGACGTCCTTCTCCCCATGGAGATGCCCAACTAATCTCACCGTCTTTAGCCTTTTTCCATAAAGCAAAATCAATTGGATTCTCTTTACGTGCAAGTTCTTCATCATTTGTACGCTCACTTGCCCCAACACGCAATTCATCTAAAGACATATGAGACAGTTCACCGTATTTTTCAAAGGAGTCTGTTCTAAAATACACATCCCCATCTGCTTCATACGCGTGACCTTTTTCAATTAAACGCTCATTAAATGCCACAATATCTTCAATATGATCCATGACGCGTGGATATTTATTCGCAGGTTTAATATTCAAAGCACCTGTATCTTCCATAAATGCTTCAATATATTTAGCTGCCACCTCTTTAGGCGTTAATCCTTCTTCTTTAGCTGCTTTAATAATCTTATCATCAACGTCGGTAAAATTTGATACATAGTTAACAGTAAATCCACGGTACTCTAAATAGCGACGAATGGTATCGAATGCCACACTACTTCTAGCGTTCCCAATATGAATATAATTATATACAGTGGGTCCACAAACATAAAAAGTCACTTCATTCTCTTTTTGTGGTGTAAAAAATTCTTTTTGTCTAGTTAATGTATTATATAATTGGATACTCATTGTTATTGACTCCTTTATTTAATGTATTCATATCTTATCATAATTACCGCCGTTTACCTATGGAGAGAATAGGTAAGATTCTTCTATTCATTATTCCAATATAAAGAAAAACCACCACCTAAACGCCTGCGCTAAGTGATGGTTTAATGATTATTAGTTATACCTATTCATTTGGAACTAAAGCAAAAGCACGAACACTAAACCCTGGTGACCCAACAATATTCACTGGTGCGACAATAATTACAGCTCCTTGAGTGGGTAATTGCTCTAGATTCTTCATCACTTCGACTTGATATTTATCTAAAGCTAACCAGTAATACTCAGCAGCAAGGGACCCCGTGCGAGTGTAATCGACACCACTATCCGTATCTAATGTCTCATGTCCAATGGCATTCACTTGACGCTCCTTATGTAAATATTCTAATGCCTCGACTGACCAACCTGGCGTGTGACTCACACCTGACTCATCTTTATTATAAAAGGCATCGTGATCTTCCCAACGTCTAGACCATCCGCTTGAAAAAGCAACGAAACTTCCAGCTGGAATCTCTCCATTCTCTTCTTCATACGCTTGAATATCTGCCACACTGACTGTGAAATCAGAATTTACTTCCACTTTCTCTTCAAAATGCAGTACATACAACGGAAGAATTAACTCATCTAAAGTTAACTCGTCTAAAGTACGTTTACCCGTTGCGAAATGAATCGGTGCATCAATATGGGTACCGTATTGGCTCGGCAGTGTAAATTCTTTAGCATAAAATCCATCTAAATCAATGTTAAAGATGACTTTCTCTGTTAAAATTTCTAAAGCTGAAAACTTTGGAATCTTATCAGAAACTGGATGACTTAAATCAACTCGCTTAGCACTTAATAATAGTTGAGCGAAATCAGTTTGAGTCATATCTATCCCCACACTTCTTCAGCAACTGATTGAACTAAACGGATCTTATCCCATTGTTGTTCTTCTGTTAAGATATTGCCTTCTTCAGTTGAAGCAAAGCCACATTGTGGACTTAGACATAAGCGTTCTAACGGAACAAATTCCGCCGCTTCATGAATGCGTTTAATTAATGTTTCCCGATCTTCTAACTCACCATCTTTTGATGTTACTAAACCTAGAACAACGTATTTATCATCAGATACATATTCTAATGGTTCAAATCCGCCCGCACGATCCGTATCGTATTCTAAGAAGTATGCGTCGTAATTCCCTCGGTCAAATAAGGGTTGTGCAACTTCATTATAACCGCCTTCTGTTGCCCATTTTGAATGATAATTTCCTCGACATACATGGGTATTAATAACTAAATCTTCCGGTGCACCTTCTAAAGCTTTATTATTGGCAGTAATATAAAGTTCTTTTAATTTTTGACGAGTTTCTGCTTTTGCTCTTTCTTCTATATTATCTGAGTTTAACTGTAATTTAGTAGATACGCCTTCAGGGTTCTCTGACACAATCATCCCCCATGTACAGTCATCTAATTGGATTGTACGAGCTCCAGCGTCATATAAATCACGAATAACTTGTTGGTAAGCTTTTGCTACATCGTTAACTAATGCTTCTTCACTAGAATATACTGCTTGAGTGGCTTCAATGTTTTCTGGGCGATATAATTCAGCAAGTAATTGAGCTGGTGCTGGGAAAGTTTGTTTTGCTTCAATACCTTCGGACACATGATCACGAACAAACTTAAAATCCTCAACAAACGGATGATTTTCACCTGAAACTGGTCCTGATAATCGAGCTGTTTCGGCACGAGTATACTCACCGTGGAATTGATAACCACCGTCGTTAACTTTTTCAACCCCGTTTAAGCCCCAGAAGAAATCAAGATGCCACCAACTACGGCGAAACTCACCATCTGTCACTGCTTTAAGTCCAACTTCTTCTTGTTTTTTAATTAATTCAATAATGAATTTATCTTCAACGTCTTTTAACTCTGCTTGTGTAATTTTTCCTTCAGCAAACTTTGCTCTAGCTGCTTTTAACTCCTCTGGTCTTAAGTAACTTCCTACAACATCATAGCGAAATGGTGAACGTGTGCGTTTTGTAAAAGTAGTCAAGTGTGTTCCTCCTAATATTTTAAAATAATTTAATCAAAGAATTTATGGTAATAAAAAAATCCGTCCCTTTGTTATAAAAACAAAGGGACGGATTATCCGTGTTACCACCCTAATTTACAATCGTTTTACAACGATTGCCTCAACAATGCCAGATAAACTAACTCTATCTGAGATTCGGCAATATAACGGTTGCACCCGTCTAGATAGCGTTAACCATGCTAGCCACTTAGAGCTCATCTTCCTTACCTTTAACTAGACCCTTTCTCACCAACCGGGCTCTCTTTACATGTCTTCAGTAAGTACTCTTCTCTTCGATGTGTTTCTTTAAATATTGATTAATATTTGATTATAATTTAACTCTTAAATAAGAAGAAGTCAAGTGAAATCTTTCCGTTATCTCATATTTTTTATAAAAGTTTTGTAAAACACATCTTTTCACTTCATCAGTGAATTCATTGATGCCATGAGAACCTCTACAGATTTTTTGAAAACTTTTTATAAAAGAGCTTACGATTCGACTACCTATTGATTCTGTAACTCAATTCGTTCGTACAGAATCTAATGCGGTAGTTCGTCCTTTGCATGGCACATGAATTCTCTGATGTCGCTTCAACGTGCTGAATAGTAATCTAGAGAAATATATTATTTAAAATTATTATCACAGAGTGAGTTTATGAAAGTGAAAAGAGTGTGAGATACCGTAGTAACAAGACGACTGGACGCACTAGAAACCGTAGGAGCAGAGCCACGTAAGGATTCAGTAGTACAGCGAGGTGGAAGATATATCCCTTAACGAAAGTCGATGGGATTAGCTGAAGACGTTCCACTACGGTCACCGAACCCTTCTCACTGGAATATATGAAATAACTCCAAAACAAAAAGGACCCGACAGCGTCGGATCCTTGTATTAAAAATATGTTTAATTCATTTGAGTTTTCACTTGTTTAATGTGATCTAACGCTTTTTCTTTACCTAAAACTTCAATCACGCTTGGTAAGTCTGGACCATGCATTTGTCCGCTGACAGCGATACGAATAGGCATGAATAACTTGCGACCTTTAACGCCAGTTTCTTTTTGAATCTCTTTCATTAACGGTTTAATGTTTTCTGAAATAAATTCAGCTTCTGGTAAAGCTTCTAATTTCTCAGCCATTGCGTCGATAACAACAGAAGCTGTCTCTTGGCTTAGCTCTTCTTTTGAAGCTTCATCAATATGTAAATCATCATTGAAGAATAAACTTGATAAATCAACGATTTGTGCACCGTATGACATTTCGTCGTGATATAAGCTTACTAATTTACGCGCCCATTCAATTTCTTTCTTATCAGGTTCACCGTCAATCAAACCAGCCTCTTGTAAATGAGGTAATGATAAATCAACAATCTCATCTAAGCTTGCAGCTTTAACGTAAGTATTGTTAATCCAATCTAATTTCTTCGCGTCAAACGCGGCTGGAGAGGTTGATAAACGATCAACATCAAAGATTTTGATAAATTCTTCTTTAGAGAAGATTTCATCTTCACCTTTTGGTGACCAACCTAATAACGTAATAAAGTTAAACATTGCTTCTGGTAAGTAACCTAAACGACGGTACTGTTCGATGAATTGTAAAATTCCACCGTCACGTTTACTTAATTTTTTGTTCGTTTCACTGTTAACAATTAATGTCATGTGACCGAACTTTGGATATTCCCAACCAAACGCATCATAAATCATCATTTGTTTTGGAGTATTTGCAATATGGTCGTCACCACGTAAAACGTGAGAAATTTCCATAAAGTGGTCATCCACAGCAACAGCAAAGTTATAAGTAGGCATACCATCTTTCTTTTGAATAACCCAGTCACCTGAGATATTTTTTGATTCAAAGCTTACTTTCCCTTTAACCATATCTTCAAATTCATAGACTTCGTCTGCAGGAACACGGAAGCGAATCGCTGGAACACGTCCTTGCGCTTCATATGCGTCGCGCTCCTCTTGAGTTAAATTAGAGTGTTGTCCGCCATAGTGTGGCATTTCTCCGCGTGCACGTTGTGCTTCACGCTCAGCTTCTAACTCTTCTTCAGTCATATAACATTTATATGCTTTATCTTCTTCGATTAATTGATCGATTAATGGTTGGTAAATGCTTAGTCGTTCAGATTGACGGTATGGACCATATTCACCCGGGTTTAATGGGGATTCATCCCAATCAATACCTAACCAGCTTAAGTTATCTAACTGGCTTGCTTCACCATAATCTAAGTTACGGCGAGTATCTGTATCTTCCGTTCTAATTATAAAGTCTCCCCCGTTATGGCGAGCAAATAAATAATTGAATAACGCTGTACGCGCATTCCCAATATGTAATTCTCCTGTTGGACTTGGTGCATATCTTACACGAATTTTAGAACTCATTCGATTCAAACTCCTTTTATCTTTAATTTAATTTTATTTACTTTCAATTCTACCACTTGAATGTGTAGGTTTTGCAAAAATCATACGCCCTGCTGCTGTTTGAATGGTACTTGTGACTACAACAGAAATACGTTCATTCATAAAGTGCTGTCCTTCTTCGACAACAATCATTGTACCATCTTCTAAGTAGGCTACCCCTTGTTTACGTTCAGTACCCGCTTTAATCACTAATACTTCCAGTTCCTCGCCAGGGATTAATACAGGTTTAACTGCATTCGCTAATTCATTGATATTAAATATTGGAATTGCTTGGAATTCAGCCACTTTATTTAAGTTGAAATCATTCGTCACAATCGCTGCATCAATTAATTTAGCTAAGCGAACAAGTTTACTATCGACTTCATCAATATCTTCGAAGTCACCCTCATAAAATTCAATCGGTACTACTTCATTTTTCTGCAATTCATTCAATATGTCAAGTCCGCGACGTCCTTTGGCACGTTTTAATGAATCAGCAGAGTCGGCAATATATTGTAACTCTTGAAGAACAAAGTTTGGTATCACTAACACACCTTCTAAGAAGTTTGTGTGAACGATATCCGCAATCCGCCCATCAATAATAACACTCGTATCGAGTAATTTATACTTTCTAAACGTCTCATCTGCCTTACGTTCTAACACTTGATTGTCTGAACTTTCCTCTTTTTCGCCTACTGGCTTGCTAAACTGTCCAATGAAATTCTGCCACTCTTCTTTACGACTAGTTGCTGTATTATAACCTACTAAGGCAAGTGTCACTGATAATACGACAGGTAAAACTTCTGAAACAAAAGGAATATTTAATGATGCAAAAGGCAAAGCAATTAAATACCCTAAGATTAAACCGATTAAAATCCCAATTAATCCTAAGACTAGATTTGAAATTGATAATTGATTAATTTTTTCCATAAGTCGTTTCACTGATTTCTCTATTAATGGGGCTGTCAATGTACCCAATAGAATGAATAATAGGCCAAAAATAATAGCATTAATATAAGGATTACTTAAGTAACTTAAACGAATATTTAAATTTGCCCACAAATGCGGACCAACAGATACCCCAAAACTTAATCCAATAATAATGGATAAAAATATAATAATTCTCTTATACATTATGTCACCTCCTAAACATATTTTGACTCTTAATAATCTTACTTTCACGTAGCTAGCGTGGAAATACTTTTCTTACAGCTTCTTGAATGGTTTTGACAGGAACAATTTCAATGTCAAAAACATCTTTTAAATCTTGGTAATTATTCTTTGGAATAAAGACCCGTTTAAAACCTAATTTAGCCGTCTCTTTTAGACGTTCTTCGATTTGACTCACGCGGCGGATTTCTCCAGTCAAGCCAATCTCACCAATATAACAATCATCCACTTGTGTGGGCTTATTCCAATAGCTTGAAGCGATACTCATCGCAATCGCTAAATCAATCGCGGGCTCGTCTAATTTTATACCACCTGTAATCTTAAAGAAGGCGTCTTGGTTTTGAACTAAGAGACTACAATGCTTCTCCATCACTGCAAGTAACAGTGATATACGTTGATAATCAATCCCACTCGCTGTTCGCTTAGCAGTCCCATAGACAGTCGGTGTCATGAGCGATTGAACTTCAGCTAAGATGGTCCGCGTCCCCTCTAAGGCCGCAACTACCGTTGATCCTGTTGCTCCAGGAATTCGTTCTTCCAAGAAGAGTTGTGACGGATTACCGACTTCTTTCAATCCAACGTCTAACATTTCAAACACACCGAGTTCATTTGTTGATCCGAAACGGTTTTTTACTGCTCTAAGGACTCTAAAGCGGTTATGCTTCTCACCTTCAAAGTATAAGACCGTATCTACCATATGTTCTAACATACGAGGTCCAGCAATATTGCCTTCTTTAGTTACATGACCGACAATAAAAATTGCGATTCGGTTTGACTTAGCAATACGCATTAGAATTGCGGTCGCTTCACGGACTTGTGACACAGAGCCAGCAACTCCTGTATGATCAGGTATCGACATTGTCTGAATAGAGTCAATCACGACCATGTCTGGTTCTAAACGTTGGATTTCACGGGCAATTAAAGCTAAATTCGTATCAGCTAACAAGTAGAAATTATCGTTATTTAATTCTAAACGTTCTGCACGTATCTTAATTTGAGAAAAACTTTCCTCACCTGTAACATACAAAATCTTTTGCTTTTGAGCGAGTTGCATCGCAACTTGTAAAAGAAGTGTTGATTTACCAATTCCTGGATCTCCACCAATTAATACGAGTGAACCCTCAACAACCCCGCCACCGAGGACTCGGTCAAACTCTTGAAAGTCAGTACTCATTCGATCTTCTTGAGTATATTCAATTTCGTCTAATTTTAAAGCGCTACCTTCTTGGCGTTGCTTCGATGTTTGGACATTTATTTGGTCTTTACCCTCTGCAGCAACAATATCAGCTGGTTTTTCTTCCATCTGATTCCATGCACCACAACTTGGACACTTACCTAGCCATTTAGGAGATTCATAACCACAAGCTAAACATTCATACATTAATTTCTTTTTAGCCACGATGATCCTCCTTTTATTTATTCAGTGTCTGAAGAACCAAACCCACCTGTACGTTGAGTTAAGCCACCTTCATCGCCATCTGTTTTTAAAAACTTCGTAAAGATTCCTTGAGCAATACGATCACCTTTTTTAATCGTGAAATCTAATAAACCATAGTTAATGAGTTGAACATAAATATGTCCTTCGTTCTTCTCATTATTATAATAGTCTTGATCAATGATTCCGATACTATTCGGCAAGCTTAAAAAGCGTTTAAGAGGATTGCTTGAACGGTTCACAATTTGTAAGTACTCATCCTCTTGCATATACGATTTAAGTCCTGTCGGCACTAGTGTTGATTTCAAAAGAGTTGAATTTTCCTCAGTCTCAGTTGGCTTCGTTGGTGCAATGTTAAAGATTTTTCTGAATTCGTCAGCAAAATAACCGAGTAATTGCTTCACCATACTTGGAATCACAATTGTCTCGGCTGATTCGATATCATATCCTGCCGCATGCGTGGTTGAGCGTTGTGGGATTTGAATATCTTTATCATAACACGCTTTGACTACTTCAAAGCCACGTAATTTTTCTTCTGTCATGGTCATCCTCTTTCTATCAGTTTCTTATATTCTATTCTAACAAATTTCAGCCCTTAAATGGAGACTAAGCATTTCTTTTTCTATGATTAATTTATGAATGTCTCTCTATAAAGTATTATAATATGTTAAACCATTTATGAACTTCATTATATCTGGATTAGAGTGAAGTTTACTCATTCAAATAAAAACCAAAAACCCGCTTGTATGTTAGATGTAGCTGGTACAAATTATACGCTAATCTGTCTAACAAACATACAGGGTTTTGGTTTTTATATTGTCTTTTAAATTGGTAAATTTTATTTATTTAAATGTTCTTCAATATCTCGCGGTGCCCAAACTGAAATGGAGCCACCATTTACTGGGAACGTTCCCCAGCCGTCTTCTTCAATGGTTACTTCACCATCATGATGGCCTAAGTAATCCACAAACACTTCACCTGGCTTGGCAGTCGACACTTGCATACGTTTCTCTCCACCGCTATTATTACTAATAACTGTAGCTAAACCATCTGGGAAAGTTTCATTCCCTTGACGAGTCCAGCCGACAACATGCGCATCATCAAAGTAATCATATTGATCACCGTACGCAAACGTTCGGCGAATAAATAATAACTTATCAATGATTTCTTGAAAACTTGTTTGACCAAACTCACCTTCGACACCGTAATAATCTCCATAGAAGACCGTAGGTAAGCCAGATTCACTTAGGAGTATAATACCATAAGCAAGCGGTTTAAACCAATCTTCTACAAAGCTTTCTAATGACTGCCCATGTTGCGTATCATGATTCTCAACAAAGGTTACTGCATACCACGGATTTTCTTTCATCAGCGTTCCATCAAAGATTTGGCTTAAATCATAGGCCTCCCCTTGTTTACTTGCATCAAAGAAGTTCATATGAAGTTTAACATCTACTAAATCAAAGCCATATTCAATATCTTCTAAATAGCCTACTTTTGAGTCATAGTCGGCTACCCAATACTCACCAAATACATAGAAGTTTTCTGCCCCCATTGCATCCGTTAAAATAGATACTAAATCTGCCACAACTTTTCTGTCGATATGCTTAATCGCATCCAATCTGAACCCAGATATACCAGTGGTTTCAATGAACCAACTCGCCCAATCTTTAACATTTTGAATGACTTCAGGGTGATCAAAATCAATGTCAGAAAACATTAAAAAGTCGAAATTCCCTTTTTCGCCATCAACATTTTCATTGTCGGCCCAACCTTTATTCTCACCTTGGATTTGGAAGATTCCTGTCTCGTCATTACGCGCATCATAATCGAGCCCTGAGAAATGATACCAATGCCATTCAAAATCATTGTATTTTTTATTACGTCCTGGGAAATTAAAATGCGTGTAGCCTTCAATTTCATAAGGTTCAGAAATCGGTTGTTGGCGATTTTCTGGATCCATTTTCATTACAGTAAAGGTCTCTTTTTTATCTCCATTTGCCTTATGGTTCAAGACGATATCTGCAATTGGCTTAATGCCGTTCTCTTTCAACGCATTAATAGCATCTAAATATTCATCTTTTGTTCCGTATTTAGTTCTAACACTTCCGTTTTGGTCAAATTCACCTAAATCAAAAATATCATAGACACCATAACCTGGATCATTTGTCCCTGTTGCTTTAAAGGCTGGTGGCATCCAAACCGACGTAATCCCAATTGAAGCTAAGTGTTTTGCGTCATCTTTTAAACGTTGCCAATGTTTTCCGTCATCTGGCAAGTACCATTCGAAATACTGCATTAATACACTGTTTAAATTATTCATTGTATACCTCGCTTCTTTTAAGTTGATATTGAAATTATATTTATTTTACCATAATATTCCAAAAGCAAACATTAATAGGCATTATTGAAAGTAATTTACCTTTCTTTGGTATAATCAATTAAAGGAGCAGTGATGTATGATGATTACAGAAAATGATAAAAAATATTTAAATCGTTGTGTTGAATTAGCGCAATTAGCCTTAGAAAAAGGCGATGAACCGTTCGGTTCGGTCCTTATTTCTGAAGATGGGGAAACTTTATTTGAAGATTATAATCATGTCTCGGGCGGCGACCATACACAACATCCCGAATTTGCGATTGCGCGCTGGGCTGCGCAAAATATGAAACCAGAAGAAAGAGCAAAAGCAACTGTCTATACTTCGGGTGAGCATTGTCCAATGTGTTCAGCTGCCCATGCTTGGGTTGGTTTGGACCGGATTGTCTATGCAAGTTCTTCGAAGCAACTAGCAACCTGGCTAGAAGAACTTAATGTGGACCCATCGCCTGTTTATAACCTACCGATTGAAGAAGTCATCCGCGACGCAAATGTTGATGGCCCTGATCCAGACTTAGCTGAAGCTGTTCGTCAATTGCATATTCAACTTCATTCCCAATAACCTATTCACGAAACCCTTTTCATTGAGTTTGAAACTTAATTCCGTTATCGTGTTGATAAGAGGAGTGATAGTTATGAATTACAAACGCTTTGATCAAACCATCGTTTTACGTTTAGACCGCGGAGAAAAGGTAAAAGAATCCATTCAAGCGGTTTGTGAAAAAGAAAATGTAACGCTCGCAACAGTGAATGGTATCGGAGGCTTAGATAGTGCTTCGATTGGCATTTATAATTTTGACACTTCGGATTATAAGATTAATGAATTTAATGAGTTTTTAGAGTTAACTTCCTTGTTAGGTAACGTCACTCAAATGGATGGCGAATATTATGGGCATTTCCATGCAATTGTGGGTAATAGTAAAGGCGATGCTTTTGCTGGAGATTTAGATGAAGCCGTTATTGGCGCTGCAGGCGAAATCTTTATCCATATTATTAACGGCACCGTTGAACGTTCCGTTGATGACGAAACGGGTCTAAACGTATTAAACTTTGATAAATAAACAAAATAGCAAGGCTGCTTCTTTTGAGCGTGTAGTGAACCCCAAAAGTTGGAGTTTATTCAATTAAATATTAAGCAGACAATTGAGTGTCTTGTTTTCGGTATTCAACCGGAGATAAGCCACTCAATTTTTGTTTAATGCGATCATGGTTATAGTAATAAATGTAGTCTTCCATTCGTTGTTTTAGCTCAGTATAGGTGCCTGGCTAGATATTTAATAATTACTGAAGTTAATAGATACTCAAAAACCCGCTAGCAGAAATTTGCTGGCGGGTTTCTTCATTACACTTAATTAAATTCAACTGCTACTCCAAAGTGATCGCTCACGACGGGTTCTTTTTTGCCATCAAAAACAACTCGGTAATTTTTAACTTCTCCCGGGTAATCCGTAAAGATATAATCGATTCTTTTTTCATCCGTATGGCCTTCCCATCCGTCAATAGCACTCAAAACGGTTGCAGATCCAATCTTTTCTTCTGCCTGAACATAGGCATCTTTTAATTGAGGAGCCGTCGTTTTTATATAGTCATAACCTTCATCTCTAAGCCTCGCCTCGTTATTAAAATCACCCATAAAAAGATGAATCTTCTGACTCTCTTTTTCAATATGAGGAAGCGTATTATCCCATTCATACTTGAATAAATGATCACCTGATGGATCTAACCACCAAGAGTAGTGGCATGAAAAGACTACCCATTCTTTACCTTCAAGGCTTACATTACCTTTTAGAACTCTTCTGGTGTAGTGATTCGCATAATCCGATATTTCAGATAGTAAGAAACTTTCTGGACTGAAAGGTGTTTTGGATAAAATAGCCACACCTTCATCGTACACATCATAGCCAATATGATTGGCTGTCCAACTCCAATAGTAATGAAGTCCACGCTCTTTTAGCAACTGAACGATGAGATATGCAAAGTTATCTTCCTTTATAGCAACAGGATACATTTCTCCAGAAGCTTGGATAAATAAATCGTCCACAATTTCTTTCGCTTCCATCGTTTGATTAATTTCCTGAAGAGCGATAATTTGAAAATCTTCTTTGGCAATATAATCAACGATTTGTCTTAATTTTAATTCTGGATCCTCTTCCATCCATGAATGCGTATTCAGTGTTAAAACGTTCAATTTATTTCTCCATTCTAACCAATGTTTCTATCATTCACTCGACCAATCTCTGTATCTTCGGAGATATCATTCGTTTGAATGAACTCAAAGTCTTGATTTTCTGTCAAGTTCGTAAAAACAACCATGATAGTGGTATCTTTTTCTGCTTTTTTAATCGAAGCCAAGTCCATTTCAGCTATTTTATCTCCTGCAATGACTCCTTGACCTTCTTCAACAAAGATTTCAAAACCTTCACCTTCTAATTCAACTGTATCTATTCCTAAATGAATAAGTACTTCAATTCCACTTGCTGTTTCAATACCAATTGCATGTTTGGTTGGGAAGACATTTTGAATTGTACCATCTACTGGAGAGACGACTGTATTTGATGAAGGGTTCACTGCATAGCCGTCACCCATCATTTTCTGAGCAAATACTTCATCATTTACTTCAGTAATCGGAAGCACGTCACCTTTTGCTACAGGGAAAATTGCTGTTGCGAGTCCTTTTGAATCTGTAGCCACTACTTCCTTTTCATCCATTTCAGGTGTTTCATCAAGTTTAGATTCTGGAATAGGTGCATTAGAGCTCAATACATCCATAATATCAGATTTTAAGACATCTGCTTTCGGTCCATAAACTGCTTGAACTCCTTTATTTTTCTTCACAAGCCCCATTGCGCCTGCTTTTTTCCAAGCGTTTTCGTCTCCAACAGAATCAATATCATTAACAGAAACACGTAAGCGAGTCATACAAGCATCTACATCTGTAATGTTTTCTTTACCACCTAATAAGTGAATAATATCATACACTTGTTGTGTAGCATCTACAGGCTCTCCATTTTCAGATGCTACTTCTCCACCTTCGTAATTTCCATTACGTCCTGGTGTTGCATAATTGAATTTCTTAATTAAGAAGTTTGCAATAAAGTAAGTCAATATTCCGAATAGAAGGGTTACCCAAACAAAGTTAATTAAATCCATACCTAGTCCCGCACGAATCGCTAATGGCGTACGTGTAAGCAATTCAATGTTACCAAACGAGTGAACACGTAAGTTTACGATATCAGCCATCGCAAATGCTGCTCCTTGGATTACCGCATAAACGATATACAAAGGCATAGCTGCGAACATAAACATAAACTCAAGTGGTTCTGTAACACCTGTTAAAAATACAGCTAAAGCAGCTGATACATACATTGATTTATGTGTTTTTAGTTTGTCTTTATCGACATTTTTATACATGGCATAAGATAGACCCATTAAGATACCTGATGATCCAATCATTTGTCCGACTTTAAAACGAGCAGGGACTACATTATTAAATAATGCTTGATAAGTTGCTGTATCACCAGCAGCATCTAAGTTAATTAAATCTCTTACCCATGCTAACCATAGCGGGTCTTGACCGAATACCATAGTACCCTGCTGTGCACCACTTAATACTTCATAGGTTCCTCCAAGAGGTGTGTAGTTAATTGGAATAGTTAACATGTGGTGTAAACCAAATGGTAATAATAGACGCTCTAATGTACCAAATAAGAATGGAGCTAAGACTGGAGCTGAGTCTTGTGATCCAGCAATCCATACACCGAAACTATTAATACCACTTTGAATAAATGGCCAAACAATCGCTAATACAATTGAAGCAATTAAAGACCATAAGATAACAACAAATGGTACAAATCGTTTTCCGTTAAAGAAGGATAAGGCATCGGGTAGTTTTCTAAAATTATAATATTTATTGTAAGCAACCGCTCCCATAAATCCCGCAATAATACCGACGAAAACCCCCATATTTAAAGCTGGTGCCTCTAAAATACTAACAAAATAACCATCAATTGGTATTTCTGCTCCAAATAATGTTAGTGTTACTGCATTTGGGTCAGCTAACATTTCACTGGTTACGCCAAAAATCGCTCCTGTAATTCGGTTAATTAGAATAAAACTGATCCCGGCAGCAAAGGCACCCCCAGCTCTATCTTTTGCCCAACTTCCACCGATTGCTAATGCAAATAAGATATGTAAATTTCCAATAATTGCCCAACCAATATTCTCAATCACACTACCAATCGAAATCAAAGCTTGCATATCTGGATTAATTAGAGGAAGTGATCCACCAATACTAATCATTAATCCTGCAGCTGGCATAACAGCAATAACGCCCATTAAGGCTTTCCCGAATTTTTGCCAAAATTCAAAATTAAATATTTTTTTCATCTTTCTTCTCCTTGTCTTCTTTTATTTTTTATATTTCTAAAAAAATTGTGAATCTGGTATTGTCACCTTCCATCTTATTCATTTATTCCCATCATAATGACTACTACACTATAAACAGTAAAAACGATTTCAATTTATTATACTTTTTTAGAAGACCGCTTTCATAAAATAGTTCATTTTAGTAGTAATGTATAAAACTTCACTAGTGTTGCATTAAAATATTAACCTGTTCCATGGCATAAAAAAAGGTTCTACAATAAATAGGGTTGATGACAAAAATTAAAATGTCATCAACCCTATCTTTGTGTCTTCTAAAAGACGCAGATATTCGTTATATTAAAAGTACCACCAAATAACATAAGGAGAATATCTACGCATGAACCATTTTATCCAAAAAACCTTTCAATTAAAAGA
>NZ_JBGQRB010000038.1:0-19995 GCF_045528645.1 Ruoffia sp. FAM 20857 | reverse complement strand
GGTAAGATGTGTGTATGGATTCATAGCTTTCTCCTTCTAATAGTTGGTTGGTACATCTATTTTATAGGAAAACTATGGATCTTTTTTTATTTTATTATTGTTGTTGCACTTAAATTGTAAATTCGTCGTAGAAATAATAGTTTCACTTCATTGAAAATCAGTTTAAACAGAAATGTCTCTTCATTATTTGTATCCACTAAATGTCCGTTTTGGTAACGAATGACATTAACAATGATTACGAGTTTGATGGATTCATAAAATGCAAAGTCAATATCTTCTGTCTTTACAGCGCCGCTTTTCTCGACAATAGCAAGTATACGATTAATATTAGCGTTCAAAGTTTGTTCATCATAATGACGAAATGGCCATTCCAAAACGGTGCTTTTCTCTTTGAAATAGGTACGATAAAAGTTACGAATAAAACGCTCGTTACCGACAAACCGACAGGGATTGGTCTCGACTTGGCAACCCACGTTGGAAAAGTAGGAATTAATCGCCTCGATTGATCGGTAAACCGTCGACTTGCTAGTATGCAATATCCCAGCTAAATCTTCGATGGAATAGGTTTCAATAAAGAAAATCTCTTCTAACAGTTGAAAGATTAAGGTCTCCTTCAAAATTAGACGGTAAGCTTCTTGAATTCCAATCGAATGATCCATCATAATGCGCATCATATATCGACCTGTCTCAATCCCAATCTCAGGGAAATGTTTCCTAAAATAAGTAATATCTTCCTTAATATTGCGCACAGAACTAGCTAGTTGCTCAGCAACTTGGTCGAACGTCATCCAATCATTCGCTTCTAACAATAACTCTATTAATTCTAAACGACGACGATCGCTTGTGGTTAATAAACTTCTCATAATACCCCCTCTGAATGACTTAAATGTGAACACAACTAAAAATATCATATATCTAATATACTTAATAGTCTATTACTATACCGATTACAATAAAAGCACTTTTTGTCAAACATTACAAAAAAATCTTGTTAAATTTAAAAGCTAACTTAGTTAAACTTGCCGAAAATACAAAATCAATTTATCTGTACATACGAATAAAACAGTTTTCTTAAGTTTGTCATAAATAGTTTTTTTAGGAAATGTGGATTATTACGACTAGCTCATTAAGACGTAGCTAAAAATAAAAGTTTCTTAAGTTTTTATATAAAATTAGACTTATCTTTTTTAGTGCCGAAGATAATTATTGTGTTAAACATAATATAGCATTTCAAAATGTGCACCATTAAGACACGAATATGAAAAACAGTTTCAGTCCGGACACGCTATAATCTAAAGTGTGTCGGGAAATAATGAATAAACAATCTGGCTATATTGTGAATAATTTTGGGAAATAATGGTAATTATTGACCGAAATTAACAATTTCCTCGCGGAGTTGGTTGGAAAGGAGAAGGTAGCTAATTAGTGATACGGATTTAAAGACAAATTGTTAGTCGTTTGTGGAGTAAGGATATAAATAATGAAGGATAAATAATATAGAAGAAAAGGAGTCGTTAATGAATGAAAAAGTCGAGTAGTATACTGACAGTTACATTATTAGTCTTAAATGTTATCTTAAATCCCATTATTACGATAACATCAGTTTATGCTGAAGAAGAAGGTGGCGTCGAGGTCGAGTACTCATCGGAATCGTACGATGATAGTACTGATCAAGTGTACGTTGAAGAACCACCAGTAGAACAGCAACCTCCACAAGAGAGCGTACAGGATGACTCTGGTGCGGGAACTGGGGAAAGTTATGAAGATAATGGTGAGGGAGAAACTATTCCTGAAGAAGATACTGAATCAAGTGAACCAGAAGAGTCAGAAGAATCTGATGAATCAGAAGAGTCAGAAGAGTCAGAAGAGTCAGAAGAGTCAGAAGAGTCAGAAGAAGAGGAACTTTATCCAGTCACAGGTATATCTTTTGAGGGTGTCGTCAATAATAACATCCGCACAGGTAGTACGATTCATGTGCCTGTTCGAGTGACAAACTCGGAAGCAGCGTTAGAGGATGCTGTCTTACGTTATACTATTAGTGGGGATTATATAGTTCCTTATGATAGTTTAAGTTCTTACTTCCCTAACAACGGTGGAAGTGTTGAAGCTTATTATAGTGGTAATCAGCTGATTGTTGACTACTCATTAGAAACATTATCTGAAGAGTATAATCAATTGCTTACCTTAGCCTTAAAGACTAAGGATGACGGAACGATGCCTAATAGCGCAACACTATCAGCTTCTGCTGAGGTTATCCAAAGTGGTAGCTCAGTTGCACAAAGTGGTAATGTGAATTATCAATTTGTAACACGTCAGCCGCATTTCTCAACAAATGTAACCTATCCGTCCGAAACGGGAACAAGTGAAGATGATGACGAAGGTCCCGCCCGGGAGACAACGATTGCTTACAGCTTCTCTTTTGGCGATGAAGGTGGTGGGAACGGGTCAGGTCAGTCAGCTGTTACGAACTTAACGGTGACAACGGATGTCCCTGAATCATTAAACTTCGATGCAAGTCAAAATGAAGGCTGGTCATACAATGATGGAACACGTACAGCAACGTATACCGTCGTTCCTGGAGATGACATCTATAGTAATGGATATCAATTACCAAATCCCTTAACGTTACAAGCAAAGGATGCAACAACTGACGTCGAAGATGCAATCGATGCAGAAGCAATCTTTGAATTTGCCAACGGTGATGTCGTAACAAAAACGAATCAGCCAGAAGTTACGATGATGGCAGTGTCAGAGGAAGTAAGTCTTTTTGCTGCTATTGATGAGAATTTAACTACAGGTTTTAAGTTATCATATATAGATAAAGATGGAAACCCAGTATCAATAGAAAATGGTTCTAACATTGAAGTTGACCTAAATGATATGAATGCTGTTTCTATGGTTTATGAAATAAAAATACCTAATGACATGGATATAGTAGGCGGAGATACTTACTCAATGTCTTATCCAGCAATAGCCACTATAGGTAATGCTACTGACCAACCGATTAAAGTAGGCGGGGTAGAGGTAGCGACATATAGTATCATAGGTGAAGAAGTAGTTATCACTTTTAATGATGCGGTCAGCGGTTTAGATGATGTCTCTTTAAATGTGAATATACAAACACAATTTAATACTGAGATATTTGAAACAACTGAAGAAGTGGTTGTTGAAGTACCCTATAGTGATGGTACTTCTTACACAGTAATGGTACGTGCTGAGCAACAAGAATATGAAGGGACAGATTTAAAAGAAGCTGGCTTTGGTTATATTCTCGATGGCGAATCAAAAGTTAGCGTTGATCGAAACCCAGAGTTTGTTGATTGGACAGTTCGTGCAAACGACTCTATGGGAAGTTTCGAAAATGCAACGATTATTGATCAATTTGGAGAAGGATTATCTATTGTTGATGGTAGTTTCGTTGTAGAAAGAATTATTCGTAACCATAATAATAAAGAAATTGGTCGCGAACCAGTGACTGATTTTTCAGTGACAACAACGGAGACTGGCTTCGAATTGGGCTTAGGTTCAATCGAAGACGCTTATGATATTACATATTCGACAAAAGTTAATCGTCCAGAAGGTGGCGGGACACATACATTTAATAACAATGCGATTATTAATTTAGATGGAGATCAAACCACAGTCAATGATGATTTCACAGGAACATGGTCAGGTGATTTGCCTATAATTACTAAAAACGGAAACCTAGTATCCGGTAAAAGTGATCGAATCGCATGGCAAGTAGAATATAACTACGGTAAAGAATCATTAGGATCGGTTAATTTAACAGATACATTATCTGAAGGAAAAATTGACTTAGATTCGATTGTTGTTTATGAAGTTGAAACAGATATAGACGGAAAAGTAACAAGTCGTGATTTGGTAAAAGTTACACCACAAGCAGACGAAGCAAGTAATGTTATATTCCCAGGCTTGGATGCGGATGGTAAAGCATATCTTATCGAGTTTGAATCAACTGTACCTGTAGGCTTGAATGGCGAGGTTAAGAATATAATTGCAGATGATCTACCGCAGCCAAATTCAGATAATGCATCTGTGACAGTTAATACAATTCCAACAGGTGGGAAAGTTGGGGAACAGCTTGTTGATGACCAAGGTAGACCTTATATTAAATGGGTAATTACCATGAATTCTCAAAGAGTAGATATCTCTACAATTAACATCAAGGATGTCTTTAATGGGGAATACTTAACTTTTGATATTAATGATACAAAGCTATTTGAAGATGGCGTTGAAGTCAGTAACAGTAACTACAGCGTTCAAAATTATACTCATACTGATGGACGCATCGGCTTTGATTTAAGTGTAAAAGAAGCTGGACCACACGAGTATAAATTTGAATATATTACATATTATACAACCTTAGGTATGCAGCAACCAGAGATAGCAAACGATGCTGAATTAATATTTGATGAAGGTACGGGAATAGGTATCGGAGTTGATATAGGATTCAATCAGGTAGGACCAAAGGCTGGTATCGGTAAAGAAGGTAAGTACGTATTAAATGAAGAAGGCCTACAAGAAATAGAATGGATCGTTGCATTTAATAACAGTCGTATTTTATTGGAGAATCCAGAAATTGAAGATGTTTTCACTAGTGAAAACATAAGCTATGTTGATGGGTCTTTAGTAGTGACAGAGAATGGAGAACCGTTTAATGATTATGTGTTTAATAAAACAGATAATGGTTTTACATTAGATATCGATAAAAACACTAATGCACGTTACGTTCTGACATACCGAACAACAGCAGATGATGCTGAAAATGGTCCTCAGAGAAATGAAGCGACCTTAAGTTGGCAAGGTGGAAAAGAGTCAGCTGTTAATGAAGTAGATAAACGTGACCCAGGAATCAGTAAAGCTGGGGAAGTTGTCATAAACTCAGATGGTAGCAAAACAGTTAATTGGACAATTGACTTTAACACGAATAGCAATGTTATTTATGACTTTGTATTAACTGATACACATTCACCGTCAACTGTAAAAATTAGTGATATTAATATAACGAGTGGCGGACAAGATGTTACCGGTGATTTCGAACAAACAGGTCCAAATGATGGTGTCTTTATACTTAGAACTGACCAGTTGAACGCAACTCCGTATCGATTAACTTATTCCAGTACTTTATCACCTGAAGAGGAGATGGAAGAAGTTACAAATACTGCTGAAGCAGTCTATAGAGGTGGAAACCAAACAGCGAATGGAAGTATACCGTCACCAACATTGGGTGTACAAAAAGATGCAATAAGTATTGATAAGACGGTTGATCCAGCTCGAATTAACTGGACAATTACAGCAAATACTGATGGTAATTTGGTTAACTTACAGAACGCAGTACTAAAAGACACAATTCCTACGGATCAAAGATTAGTGGCAGGAACAATTAGTGTTGAACGTGTAGGCGGAGGAAATGTAACCGGGGAGTCTGCTATTGATGACACTCAAACAAACACCTTCACAGTTGGTTTACCTAACGGGGCCTACAAATACATCGTAACTTTCCAAACGGAAATTCTAGAATATCCATCAGTTAACGAGAAATTAGATAGATATACAAACGAAGTAGAACTTAGCAATACAGGACATGATCCAGTCAAAGATGATGCATACATTGATTACTTTGCTGATGGGACGAACAATAACAATGGAAAAACTGGAACAGTCAATGATGATACTGAAAACGTTGATTGGAAATTAACAGTTAATCCACTTGGCTTACCAATCAATAATGCTAAGATATCTGATACATTGAGTCAAAATCATACGTATGTTGAGAATTCAATTGTCTTGCTTGATGCTTCAGGTAACCCATTAAGTGATTATACAATTGCCGTAGCAGATGATAATCGTAGCTTTACAATTGACTTAGGAAATATTAATGAGTCATACAGTGTGAGATACTCAACAAGATTAAATCCAAACTTAATTGGATTCTATAATATAAGTAATACTGTAAAATTAACAGGTGGTACTGATAGTAAAGTACTTTCTTCTACAACTGAAACCGTGCAAACGCAACAATGGTTCTATGGTGGTGGGGGAAGTGGACGTACATTAGACCTAAACTTTAAAAAGGTAGATGCTGATAACAACGAGCCAATTGAAGGGGTAGCGTTCAAACTTCAAAGATTGAACAATTCAGGCAGTACTGTTCATGTGGCTGATTTTGTAACTATAGCAGACGGAACACAACAATTACTTGAACAACGTGCAGGTCGATTCATATTGACTGAGATTTCTACATTGCCAGATTATGTTGCAGGACCACCGCTATACTTTGTGTATGGTTATGGTGAATCTGGTGAAGTAACTATTGACATGGCTGATAGTAGTTGGAACCCAGCAAACTTCCAGCGTGTCGAAGGTGCGTCATTAGTAATCCAAAATGAAAAGCAAAAAACAAGTGTCACGGCTAATAAAGCATGGGAAGGTGCACCGAACAATAAACCAACGGTCTACTTCCAATTGTATCGTCACGTAGGTGAAGGAGAAGCTGAACCTGTACCAGGAGCTGACATTAAAGAATTACCAAGCGGAACGACTTCTGTAACTTGGGGTAACTTAGTTGCTAAAGATACAACAGGAGCTGACTATATCTTTACAGTTCGAGAAGTTGATGCTGATGGTAATGACTTTGTACCAGAAGGCTATACTAAATCTGAAAATGGTTTAACAGTGACAAACACTGCTATTCCAACAGAAATTAGTGTTAGAAAAGCATGGGATGATGCGAATGATCAAGATGACCTCAGACCAGACAGTGTTGAAGTTCAATTAACAGCGAATGGTGACTCATACGGTGAACCGGTTGAGTTAAATGCTGGTAATGATTGGACGCATACATTTGGCGACTTACCAGTTTATGGTAACGGTGAGCAAATAAATTATTCAGTTCAAGAAAATAACCTACCAGAAGGTTATGAACCATCGGTTTCAGTCGATGAAGATGGCGTTTTAGTCTTGACGAATACACATGTTCCAGCTACAACAAAATTAACAGTGAATAAAGTATGGGAGGATGCTGACAATCAAGATGGCCTACGTCCAGCAAACGTTACTGTTCAATTAATGGCAGACGGCGAAGCTTTAGGCGATCCAATTGAATTAAATGCAGAAAATGCATGGGCACAAACATGGACTGAATTACCAGTCAATGCCTCAGGAACAGCTATTGAGTATACGGTTGAAGAAACAACAGTTCCTGAAGGTTATGAAGCAACACAAGAAGTTGTTGACGGTGTAATTGAGATAACAAATGCTCATACACCGGCAGTGAAAGATGTACCAGTTAATAAAGTATGGGACGATGCCGATAATCAAGATGGCATCAGACCTAACAGTATTACAGCTAACTTATTAGCAGATGGAACACACATCGATGCTGTCGAATTATCAGAAGCAAATGAGTGGTCACACGTATTCGAAGGACTACCTGTATTCGAGAACGGTGAAGAAATTACATACACGATTACGGAAGATACTGTTACAGATTACTCAACAGAAATTGTTGAGGGTGTGATTACGAATAGCTACACACCCGAAGAAACATCAGTCACTGTTACTAAAGAATGGCAAGATGGTAATAACCAAGACGGTAACCGTCCAGAAAGTATCCAAGTTCAATTAACAGCCGATGGCGTAGCACTTGAAGGTCAAACAGCTGAACTGAATGCGGATAATAACTGGACAGCAAGCTGGTCAGGCTTACCATTAAATGCAGATGGAACAGCGATTGTTTACTCAGTTGTTGAGTCAAATGTACCAGAAGAATTTACAGTAGAAGTAAATGACGCAGATCGCGGAAATATTATTCTGACAAACACTTATACACCAGAAGTTACAGACTTAACGGTGAATAAAGTTTGGAATGATGAAGAGAACCGTGATGGCTTAAGACCAGAAAGTATCGAAGTACAATTAGTTGCTGACGGTCAAAACCAAGGCGACCTAATAGTCCTCAATGAAGCAAACAACTGGTCATATACATGGACAAATCTAGCAGTGAATGCTGCTGGCGAAGCAATTGCCTACACAGTTGCGGAAGTTAACTTACCAGAAGGGTATACGTCAACAATTAGTCCAATTGAAGAGAATACAATTACGGTAATGAACTCTCATGATGTAGCAGTCAATGATATAAACGTTAGAAAAGTATGGGATGATGCTAACAACCAAGATAGTATTAGACCAGAAAGTATCCAGGTTCAATTAACAGCCAATGGTGAACCTTATGGCGAAGCGGTTGAATTAAATGCAGATAACGATTGGTCATATGCTTGGACGGACTTAAAAGTGAATGAAGCTGGCGCAGCAATTAGCTACGCGGTCTCTGAAACGAATGTTCCAGAAGAATATGAAGTCGTTGTCAATGCTGAAGATCCAACAAATGTTGTGATTACGAACAGCTACACGCCAGCAGTAACACATTTAGCAGTAGAAAAAGCTTGGGATGATGCAGACAATCAAGACGGTCTACGTCCAACAAGCGTAACGGTTCAACTAATGGCCGACGGTGAAGCATTAGGCGATCCGGTTGAATTAAATGCAGAAAATGCATGGGCACAAACTTGGACTGAATTACCAGTCAACGCCTCAGGAACAGCCATTGAATATACGGTTGAAGAAACAGAAGTTCCTGAAGGTTACGAAGCAACTCAAGAAGTTGTTGAAGGTGTGAATGTTATTACAAACACACATACACCAGCAGTGAAAGACGTACCAGTAAGTAAAGTATGGGATGACGCAGACAATCAAGATGGTTTAAGACCAGAAAGTATCACTGCTAACTTATTAGCGGATGGAACACCAATCGATGCTGTTGAATTATCAGAAGCCAACGAGTGGTCACATGTCTTTGAAGGCTTACCTGTCTTCGAGAACGGTGTAGAAATTACATACACGATTACAGAAGATACAGTTGAAAATTACTCAACAGAAATTGTCGAGAGTGTGATTACGAATAGATACACTCCAGAAGAAACTTCTGTAACGGTCACAAAAGATTGGCAAGATGGGAATAACCAAGACGGCAACCGTCCAGACAGTATCCAAGTTCAATTAACAGCAAACGGTGAAATCATTGACCAAACAGCTGAATTGAACGTGGAGAATAATTGGACAGCAAGCTGGTCAGGTTTACCATTAAATGCAAATGGTGCACCAATTAAGTACTCAGTTGTTGAGTCAAATGTACCAGAAGAATTTACAGTAGAAGTAAATGACGCAGATCGTGGAAACATTATTCTGACAAACACTTATACACCAAAAGTTACAGACTTTACGGTGAATAAAGTTTGGAACGATGATGAGAACCGTGACGCCTTAAGACCAGAAAGTATTGAAGTGCAATTAGTAGCTAATGGTCAAAACCAAGGTGAGACAGTTGTCTTAGATGAAGCAAACAACTGGTCATACACTTGGACGAATCTAGCAGTCAAAGCTTCAGGTGAAGTCATTGCCTACACAGTCGCAGAGTTAAATGTTCCTGAAGGGTATACATCAACAATTAGTCCAATTGAAGAAAATACAATCACGGTAACAAACTCTCATGACGTGGTTGTCAATGATATTAACGTCAGAAAAGTATGGAATGATGCTAATAACCAAGATGGTCTACGTCCAACAAGTGTAACGGTTCAATTAATAGCCGACGGCGAAGCTTTAGGCGATCCAATTGAATTAAATGGAGAAAACGCATGGGCATACTCATGGACGAACCTTCCAGTCAATGCCTCAGGAACAGCAATAGAATACACTGTTGAAGAAACAGCAGTTCCTGAAGGTTACGAAGTAACACAAGAAGTTGTGGATGGTGTAAATGTGATAACAAATACACATACACCTGCAGAGAAATACATACCAGTAAGTAAAGTTTGGAATGATTCAGATAACCAAGATGGCTTAAGACCAGAAAGCATTACTGCAAACTTATTAGCAGACGGTGAAGTCGTTAATGCAGTTGAATTGAATGAAGCAAATGATTGGGCTGCAATATTTGAAAACCTTCCAGTTTACAACAATGGTGAAGAAATCTCGTATACAATTACAGAAGATGCAGTGGATAATTACTCAACTGACATTGTCGATGGTGTGATTACGAATAGTTATACACCAGAAGAAACTTCTGTAACGGTCACAAAAGATTGGCAAGATGGGAATAACCAAGACGGCAACCGTCCAGACAGTATCCAAGTTCAATTAACAGCTGACGGCGAAGCACTTGAAGGTCAAACCGCTGAATTGAACGCTGAGAATAACTGGACAGCAAGCTGGTCAGGTTTACCATTAAATATTGATGGTAAAGCCATCGAGTATTCAGTCGTTGAGATAAATACACCAGAAGGCTATGAAGTCACAGTCAATAATGACAATCATGGAAATATCATTCTGACAAACACGTATTCACCAGAAGTCAGAGACTTAACAGTGAATAAAGTTTGGAATGATGAAGAGAACCGTGATGGCATCAGACCTGACAGTATCGAAGTGCAATTAGTTGCCAATGGTCAAAACCAAGGTGAGACAGTTGTCTTAGATGAAGCAAACAACTGGTCATACACTTGGACGAATCTAGCAGTCAATGCAACTGGCGAAGCTATTACTTACACAGTTACTGAAGTGAGTGTTCCAGAGGGCTACGAAACAACTACTGAATTAGTAGATGGCGTAGTAGTAATCACGAATACGCACAAACCATCAGATCCAACACCAGACCCATCAGTTTCAGTCAACTTACAAGCTCTTAAAGAACTTGAAGGTAGAGAACTTAAAGCAAATGAATTTAAGTTCGTAGTGATTCAAAACGGTAATGTGATTGGAACAGCTAATAATGCGGCAGATGGCAGTGTTCAATTCAGTTCGATAAGATTCACAGAAGCGGGTACTTACGAGTACACAATCCGTGAATTACAAGGTAATGATGACGAAGTCACTTATGACAATACTGAGTACAAAGTCGCAGTTGAAGTAATAAGTGAAGGCGATGAATTAATCGCAAATATCACTTATCAAACAGCTAATGGAGATATTCCAGTCTTTGTTAACACAGTTGATCCGGATGAACCAGGAGAACCTGAAGATCCAGAAGAACCAGGAACTCCAGAAGATCCAGAAGATCCAGAAGATCCAGAAGATCCAGAAGATCCAGAAGATCCGAAAGATCCAGAAGATCCGGAAGATCCGGAAGATCCGGAAGATCCAAACGACCCAGAAAGTCCAACAACACCAACTGATCCTGACAAACCATCTAGACCAGGTCAATCAGGAGATTCGGACTTACCTTCAACAGGTGAGGAATCGTATGTGTGGATTGGATTGCTAGTCTTGGTATCTGGCTTAGGGTTAGTTTTGAGTCAAAAATTCAAATCTAGAGAGTAATCTAGAGGAAAATTAAAATGCTATTGTAATAGTATTTTGAAAGTAAAACAAACTATCAAGCTTAGGGGTGCGCCTCTAAGTGTGATAGTTTGTTTTTTTGTCATGTAAGGTGAGAAATGGCCTCGAGCTTTGGGACGAGGCCGTATATTGAGGGAATCCGGCTTCGTGAGGTTTGGCGAGGCCGGATATCAGAGGAAAGTGGCTTCCTGTAGACTTAAGAGGCCAAATATCAAGCAAAACTGGCTTCGTCCATCACCACGAGGCCCAAAAAATTATTTGTATCAGCCTCTTTACCTTTAAATTTTAAAAGCCAATGAACAGATTCCTTTTTGTGGATTATATTCGATATACCATCATATACAAATTTATTTTTAAGCACAGCTAATAAACAAATGGTTAAGTTAGTGGATATCGAATATAATAAATAAACAAGTTAACTAAGCTTGCTTATTATAAAGTTCTTTTATATCATCAATAAAAATATGTTTTTAAAAATTTTGTACAGGAGAAAAGATATGAAACTAACAATGAGATTGTGTCTGTTGTTGCTTTGTTCAAGCATGTTTTTTAGTCAGGCTCAGCTAGTGAATGCAGAGACCTTAGGTGAGCAACGTGAGTGGGTTATTTCTAGTTTGATGGAGGTTATAAATGGGGAAGTTACTAGAGAGGAAGCCGAGCTCTATTTAGCTGAGGAAGAAGCTAATATTTTATCAACAGGAGAGAAAAAAGGTTTTCGATCTTATGGTATTGATGGGAAACATTCAACGGCACATAGTATGACTGTTTCAGATTATTTGAACAGATATTTTGAAGAGAATACAACAGAAGCCGAAAGGGAAAAAATATATCCTTTTGCAGTAGAGTTTGATAAGTTGCCAAAAAATATGAGGTTTTATCATGTAGATAATACTGAGCGAGAATTTGCTGACTTTGATGTAACTATTGAAGGTAACAAAATTTCAATGTATTACTGTTATTGGGGACCTAATCGATCAAGGCAGAATGCTACTTATATAGAAGGATATGCTGAAGTGAATGAAACAAAAGAGTTAGCGGTCAAAGAATCGAATGGTCAGGATGAAAGATTGGTTCATATTAATAGTCGAATTATTACTGAACCGTTACGAGATTGGCAATATATCATTTATTTCTTTTATAATAATCAAGGTGGGATTAGTTTATTGAAGTGGGATAATCATAATCAACCTGAAGTCTTTGAGGAATATGCGACCCTTGAGACTCGCGAAGAATTAGAAGCTTTGGCAGCGAAGGAAAGAGGCGCTTCTACTATCGTACCGGGAGATTTAACTGAAAGTAATTGGTCAGTTCCTGAAGATTGGCGAATGTTATCCTCGCGACGAGGCGATATACCACCTGTAACGTGGGAACTACTGTCTACTCAATTAGATGAATTAGTTATTGAACCTGTCTTTCCACAAGATGGTTTAGTCACAGGTTATGTCAACCCATTATATAACATAGTGGTCACTATGACACAGACTATGAATGATGAGGTACTATCTGTCATTGAAGCAACACCTAATGATGAGGGGTATTTTTCAATTGATGCCGACGCTGCGGTGGGGAGAGTTCCAACAATAACAATCCTAAATGAACAGGGACAACAAGTTTATGAAGCAGAATTGCCAATTGTACAGTACCAACCTACGGCGTTAGAATATGAATCGGGTTATCTAACGTTAGAACGGTATTTCTTAGGACAAAGTTATATTGAAGGGTATACTTATCCTTTTGCAGAAGTAAATATAATGCAATTAGACGGTTACGCTTCAACGGGCATCCCACCCATAACAGCGGATAGTAATGGTTATTTCTATGCGGATGTTAAAGCTCATCCAAATAATCTGACAACAAATGTTGTAACAGTTTCACATCCAGAAACATTGGAACCCATTACTGTTAGTCCATATCCTTGGACACAAGCTGAATTAGATAATGCAAACTGGTAGAAAATAAGGCACAAGCCATGTTAGTAATGACTAATATGGCTTGTGCCTTTTTATTTGGAAGATATTATACTTTGCTGAATCGGTGAGGGGCCTGAAAATGAGTGGAAGTGACTTCGTGTGGGTATACGAGGCCGGATATCAGAGAAAATTGGCTTCGTCCATCATCACGAGGTCCAAAAACCAAAATTTACAAAAAAATTAATGGAATCCTCTCTTTTTTACGTATATATACATAGGACTAAAAAGGGAGGCTGGATTATATTGAATAAACTGCAATTTTTGGAGTGTTTGAGTGAGCGTTACAAGTTACCACAAAATTTGGAGTGGCGGTTGAAGAATTACCGGACGTGCTTTATTGGTGAGGGCGAATGTTTGTTGATGCTGTTGCCAGAGATTCCCAAAAATTGGGAGGTTTTAGCAGATTTGAACTTTCCGCTGGTTGCTGGGTGTATGCAGATTGATATTATGTTGATCTCGTCACGTAAAGACTTTTATTTTGAGGTCAAGAATTTGCTTCAGAATTAAGTATATGAAAATGGAATGTAGATGTACAATGGAAGAGAGAGCGGCAATGATTTCTTTATTCAGATGAAGCGAGCGCGTGGGAAATTAGTAGAAAATTTACAGAAGATTGGGGACATGTTCCAGTGGAATCGAGGTTAATATTGATCAACGAGGAAGATACAGTCAATATTATGGATGCGGATCAGCAAAGTAACTATATTAAGCGTTGGCACGTTAAAGGAATATGTACATAATGGGGCTAAGTTATATATGGCGAATGAATTCGACTTGAAATATGGGCAATATTTGGCTAGTGATTGAATAACTAGCAAAGGAAGTGATGACTATCCAGGAAAATAAAGACCCACGATATGGCGGCGCCCCCTATTATCCTGAGCCCCCAAGCAATCGGAACTGAATGGGAAATCGACATCTAAACACCACATCAATAAAGTCTCGATAGGGTGTTTTTTAACAAGTCATATTATCTAGTTAAAAAAAGCTTGAGCAGATTCTATTGTCTTTGCTCAAGCTTTTTTGTGCGTTTGATATTGCAGTTAATGATTCTACCCAACCGATCCTTCCATCTCATAAGCGATTAAACGGTTCAGTTCAACGGCGTATTCAAGTGGTAATTCTTTAGCAAATGGTTCAACAAAGCCCATAATAATCATTTCAGTGGCAGTTGCCTCATCTAACCCACGACTCATTAAGTAGAAGAGTTGCTCTTCTGATATTTTTGAGACTTTCGCTTCGTGTTCTAAGGTCACATTACTGTTATGGATCTCGTTGAATGGAATCGTATCAGAACGTGACTTTTCATCCATAATAATTGTGTCACATTCAATATGTGAGATTGAACGGTCACTGTTCTTGTCAAAGTAGACCTGTCCAAGGTAATCAACATTTCCCCCGTCTTTGGCAATTGATTTTGAAACGATTGAACTCGATGTATCTGGAGCCATGTGGAAGATTTTAGCCCCTGTATGTTGATGTTGATTCTCACCAGCGAAAGCAATTGATAAGACGGTTCCGCGAGAACCACGTCCATTTAAGAAGACACTTGGATATTTCATAGTGACATTAGAACCAAGGTTCCCATCAATCCACTCCAGTGTTGCGCCTTCTTCACAGTGACCTCGTTTAGTCACAATATTGTAGACATTATCTGACCAGTTTTGAATGGTAGAATAACGACAATAGGCGTCTTTTTTAACGACAATTTCAACAACGGCAGCATGTAAGTTGGCATATGAGAAGGTTGGGGCAGTACACCCTTCAACGTAATGAATACTTGCACCTTCATCTACGATGATTAATGTACGCTCAAATTGTCCAGACTTTTCATTGTTCATTCGGAAGTAAGTCTGCAGTGGAAGAGTTGTTTGTACCCCTTTTGGTACATAGATAAAGGTCCCACCACTCCATACAGAGCTGTTTAATGCTGCTTGGAAGTTATCTTCTGAAGGGACAACACTACCAAAGTATTCTTTAACCAATTCAGGATAATCGCGTAAGGCAGAATCCATATCCGTAAAGATGATACCTAAGTTCTCATATGCACTTTTCATACGTGTATATACTGCTTCAGATTCATATTGAACTGTCGCTCCTGCCAAATAAGCACGTTCTGCTTCTGGGATACCAATCCGTTCGAAAGTCTTTTTAATCTCATCGGGAACATCATCCCAAGTACGAACAGGGCGGTTAGTTGCTTTTTGGTAATACGTGATGTCATTAAAGTCAATTCCAGATAGATCAGGCCCCCATTCTGGAATGGGTTTGTTCTTATATATTTCATAAGCTTTTAATCGGTAGTCTAACATCCATTCAGGTTCATCCTTCTCTTGGGAAATGGTTCGGATAATCTCTTCATTTAATCCCAATCCAGTCGAGAAAATAATCTCAGCATTATCTTGGAAACCAAATTCATAATCGCCGAGAACGGGTACGTCACTCATAGTATCACTCTCTTTCTATAATTCCTTCTTCAGTCTGAGCATTTTGACTCATGCCTAATTCAAGGGCTCTCCAAGCAAGTATGCCACATTTATAACGTGCAGGAAATTTCTTAATGCCTTCTAACAAGTAGGCATCTTGCAATACATCTTGTAATTGAGTCGTGTCCATTAAAGGTTTAGCTTGCGATTTCAGTTCTCCACCTATTAAATGGGTAAAGTTCGCTATAATCTCAAGCGCATGCTCCTTTGTTTTGTTTTTTAACGTGTCACACATCATATCGGCGCTGGCCATACTAATGGCACAACCTTGGCCGGTAAAGCCAACTTCTTCAATTGTGTCATTATGCAGTGTGAATTCAACAACAATGGCGTCGCCACAAGTCGGATTTAATAATTCAACACGATGAGTGTAATGGGCAATCGGTTTTTTATGGCGCGGGTTCTTTGAATGGTCCATGATGACTTCTTTGTAAAGACTCGTTAGATCAAATAGAGACATAATCAAAAAACTCCTTTATTTTCTTTGTTACTAACAAAAATTGTTCAACTTCAGCGGCAGTATTGTACATACCAACACTCGCTCTTAAAGTAGCCGCGACATCAAGGTTGCGCATCAATACTTGGGCGCAATGATGTCCAGCTCGTACAGCAATACCTTCCATATCATAAGCAGAGGCTGCGTCATGGGGATGAATAGTAGTAAAGTTGAAACTAATAATACCATGAGGATTGCGTGCAATGATATCAGGGCTCTGGTAAAGTTCAATACCATCAATTTCTTGAAGCCCTTGGTACAACTGTTGGGTCAAAGCGGCTTCATGTTGAGCAATGGCTTCAACACCAATTTGGTTAATATACTCTAAGGCCGTTTGTAAGGCGATCGCTTGTGCAATCGGTGGGGTGCCGGCTTCAAACTTCCATGGTGAGTCTTTATAATTACTCTCATAATCACCGACAAAGTGGATCATCTCACCACCATATTGAACGGGCCGTGCATGTTGGTGGTGTCTTTCATTTAAGTAACAAATACCAACCCCAGTCGGACCATAAGCTTTATGCCCGCTAAAGCAATACGCATCAATACCTAGATCGTTCACGTTAATCGCTTGATGAGGGATTGCTTGAGCGCCATCAACAATCAGTAAAATATCGTGTTCGCGTGCCCATTCACTAAGAGCTTGGATCGGTTGTTCAACTCCAAGAACATTGGATACATGTTGGATCACGATGGCACGAATATTTTCTGTGTTTCTTTTCTTTAACACAGAAAGGTTAACTTGAAAATCCTCATTAAGCGCCATATATTCTAACTTTGCCCCCTTGCGTTGACAAAGTTCTTGCCAAGGCACGAGATTAGAATGATGTTCTAGAGGTGTTGTTAAAATAATATCATCGGTTTCTAGTTGGTCTTCAACAAGCCCTCTAGCAAGAAAATTAATCCCATCGGTGGTTCCACTCGTGAAGATCACTTCACTAGCATCCTTTGCACCAATGAAGTCCGCAATATATTGCCGACTTCCTTCGTAAGCACGAGTGGCTTGCTCGGCTAAAGTATGGACACCGCGGTGAATATTGGCATTATCATGATGGTAGTAGTCGGCTAATGCTTCAACAACTGAATGAGGTGTCTGGGATGTAGCTGCATTATCAAAGTATATTAAGGGTTCATTATTGACACTTTGTTCTAAGATTGGAAATTGGGCTCGAATAGACTGACTTTTCTCTTGAGAGAAGAGTCTTAAAGGTGTGAATGTCATGGTGTCACCTCCTAATAGTTGATACAGTTAATTTATTAATCATGGTTTAATGTTTTAAGTTTCTCATCAATGATCTCGACCATTTGTTGTCTTACTTTATTAGATGGCATTGTTTGAATCACTTGGCCTAAAAATCCTCGGATGAGTAAGTATTCAGCTTCCTCGTGCTTTAAACCACGACTCATTAAGTAATACAGTTGCTCTTCATCAACTTGACCCACACTCGCGGCGTGACCAGCTGTGACTTCAAACTCATCAATATATAAGATTGGGTTTGTATCCGCACGGGCATCATCAGAAAGCATCATTACACGGCTTTCCTGTTGTGCATCTGCGCCCTTAGCATTCTTAACGATATGGCCGATACCGTTGAACGTTAGACGCGCTTGGTCAAGAATAACCCCATGTTGGAAGATGTTGGCAGTTGTATTCTTACCAACATTGAAGACCTTCGTGTTAATCGTCTGTGTCTGCGATTGGTTACTGATACTAATAACATCAACGTTGGATGATGAGCCGTTACCATCTAAGACGGTATAACTATCTAAGATTGTATCCCCATTATTCATAGCCGCCACTGCCCAAGAAATATTCGCATCAGGTTGTGTCAAGCCGTAGCGGCGAATGAAACTTGTCGTGTTTGCTCCCAGTGAATCCATCGAGACATACTTAACACTAGCCCCATTGAGAGCAATCACTTCAACAAATAAAGTGGCACTATTGGATTTATCGCCGATCGTATTTGATTTCTCTAAGTATTCAACGCGACTATTCGTATCCGCTACAATTAAAATATGCTTATTGAATGCGAGTTCTTGACGACTGTCTTGTAGCAACACTGCTTCAATCGGCAAGTTCACTTCAACGTTTTTTGGAATATAGATGAATAATCCACCGTTCATAAAGGCTGTATGGTAGGCAGCAACTTTATCTTCTGCAGCAGGAATCGCACTGAATAGATGCGCATCCACTAACTCAGGAAATTCATTCATTGCAGTGAGGAGGTCTTGAATAATTACACCTTGCTCCATTAAGTCTGCTAGCACGAAATCAACATCCGTCGTATTACCACAGTGAGCGATGCGGGCGCTCAGTTGTTGGTCATCCGAAAGCTTTAGGTTGTTTTTATAAGTAGAGACTAAGTCATTGGCACTGGCTTTTGGACTTGCAATCACTTGGCTGAATAATTCCCACGTTGGGTAGCTCATACGCTCTATAAAAGGTAAGGGCAGTGTTTCCCAAGCAGCTAAGGCTTGTTGTTGTGCGTCTTGAAAAGATTGAGTAACGTTTGAGTATTGTGGAATTAAGCTTTTTTGTTCATGTAATGGTATTTGTGTCAAGGGTTTCACCTACTCTTTTAATTCGAAATCTAAGCCCAACTCTTTAACGATGCCACGATATCCCTCATCTTCTAATCGTTTGGCTAATTCAGGACCACCTGATTTAACGATTTTTCCATCGATAATAATATGAACATAATCCGGTGTAATGTAGTTTAGTAAACGTTGATAATGCGTAATGATTAAAGCACCAAAGTTTTCGCCACGCATCTCATTTACACCACGTGAAACAACTTTTAAGGCATCAATATCAAGTCCTGAGTCAATTTCGTCTAGGATGGCGAAGGCTGGTTGAATCATCATTAATTGTAAGATTTCGTTTCTTTTCTTCTCACCACCTGAGAAACCTTCGTTCAAGTAACGTTCTGCCATTTCTTCCGGCATGTTTAAGATGGCCATCTTTTCATCGAGTTTTTTAATAAATTCCATGACACTCATTTTGTCATCGTCAGCGCGACGGGCATTAATGGCAGCTTTCATAAACTGGGCATTTGTTACACCAGGAATCTCGCTTGGGTACTGGACTGCTAAGAATAGCCCAGCTCGAGCACGTTCATCAACTTCCATTTCCAATACATTTTCACCGTCTAAGTAGATTTCTCCTTCGGTCACTGTATAAGCTGGATTTCCCATGATCGCCGCTGCTAAGGTTGATTTACCCGTTCCGTTTGGTCCCATAATGGCATGGATTTCATCCGTGTTAATGGTTAAGTTTAGACCTTTTAAAATTTCCTTGTCTTCAATTGATACGTGTAAGTTTTTAATTTCTAATGTCTTCATTGATACCCTCCAATTATTTAATAATAATGATGGCTCCATACTTTATTTTATTAAATTAGCTAAATGAGCCGAGTGGCAAACGTTCATATAACTTTATTTTATATAATATAACACATAAAAAATTATAAAACTACTCTACTTTCACCCTGTCTTTAATATTTTTGATTTGTCAAATTAAGCTAGACAAAACTGCTTCATCTAAGTAACTCAAAAATACTTCCAACGGTGTTCGGTAGTGTAAGGATTTCCGTGGAATCGTGTTCCGTTTGTGTGCAATCGATGACAC
>NZ_JBGQRB010000037.1:0-20495 GCF_045528645.1 Ruoffia sp. FAM 20857 | reverse complement strand
TCATCCGTGGTAAGATGGGTGTAGGTCATTTGTGGTCACTCCTTTGTATTCTTTGGTCGGAATTACAAGTTGAGTGTACCACAAATGGCTGTTTTAGTTGTCTAGCTTAATTTTACAATCGGCGTAAAGAAAAAATTGAATTATTAAAAGGAGAGAAAATAATGGGTTCCTCGGGGTCCTTGTGGACACAAGGCATAGTAATTATAGTCTTGACGGCAATTAACGCGTTTTTCGCAGCAAGTGAAATTGCCTTCGTATCAGTCAACCAGTCTAAAATGAAAGCATTAGCAGAAGAAGGTAATAAGAAAGCTCAAAGGGTTTTGGAATTATTAGAGAAATCTGATGATTTCTTAGCAACTATTCAAGTTGCGATCACTTTAGCGGGATTCTTATCCAGTGCCTCTGCAGCGACTTCATTTGCTGACAGATTCTCAGCTTTGCTACCGACATTTCCTGGAGCAGCAACAGTTGCGATTGTTGTCGTTACGTTAATTTTGTCTTATATTACTTTAGTGTTCGGTGAATTGTTTCCAAAACAAGTGGCATTACAAATGCCAGAAAAAATCGCCATGGGTACAAGTGGTATTATTGGAACGATTCAGAAAATTTTCCGTCCCTTTATTGCACTATTATCAGCTTCAACTGGATTATTACAGCGACTAACACCTCTTGATTTCTCAGAGAATGATGAAACATTCACTCGTGATGAGATGAAAGTGTTAATGGCTGAAAGTCGAAAAGAAGGTTCTATTGATTTAGCTGAATTTTCAATGCTTCAAGGTGTCCTATCTTTAGATGATAAGATGGCTAGAGAAATCATGGTGCCACGTACGGATACAATCATGGTTGATATTGAAGATGACTACGATGAGAATATTGAAGCGTTGCTAGATACACCTTACTCACGAATTCCTATCTATGAAGGTGAAAAAGATAATGTTGTGGGTGTTGTTCATATGAAGAATTTATTGAAACACGCACGAACAGTTGGTTTTGATAATATTGATATTCTTGATATATCAAGTGAGCCACTATTTGTACCATCCACAGTCTTTGTTGATGATTTATTAGTTGAATTCCGACGTGAAGAAACTCACTTGGCTATACTGCGAGATGAGTATGGTGGGGTTGAAGGGATTGTTACATTAGAAGACGTGTTAGAAGAGATTGTTGGGGATATCGAAGATGAGACAGATATCTCAACAGCAGGTGACATACGTAAAATCGATGATAACAATTATTATGTGAATGGCATTTTACCAATTGATAAATTTAATCAGTATTTTGATGTTGAATTAGAAAATGATGAAGTAGATACAATTGCTGGTCTGATTATTTATCATCTAGGCTATGTGCCAGACGATGACGAGCGAATTGTTCTAAGAGCAAGTGATTATGTGATTACGACAAGTCATATTGATAACGGTCGAATTCGTGGAATTCACGTGGAATATGATGACGATCAGAAAATTTCGAGTGATTATAACTTATACCATGACGTCACTGCAGATGCGAGTGATATAACAGTAGAAGAATTATTGGACTTAGACTCTGGAGAGAGTGACCAATAATCAAGTATGTCTAACGAACTTTCGGTACTCTTTGAGTCGGCCAGCTAGGACTGATCAAGCGCCAAAGTTCGTTTTTTTTTGGAGAATATTGAATAGAGGAGTAATAACATGTTAAACGAAATGATGCACCGCCCAATCGTGATGCAGAAAGTTGTTGACTTTATGCGTGAAGGCCAACTTGACTTTGAGGGAGGACTTGGTGAGATTGAAGCTTACGCGAATGAATTAGGCATTCCGATTGTACCGCATGAAACAGCGAAGTTTCTTGATTTCTTTACTGCAACCATGCAACCAAGTCAAGTTCTAGAAATCGGAACAGCCATCGGCTTCTCAGCAAGTTTAATGGCACAGCATTTACAAGCAGATGGGCATTTAACGACCATCGACCGCTATGAGAAAATGTATGAACGTGCCAAAGAAAACTTTAAAAAGATGGGGCTTGAAGACCGAATTACTTTAATTGAAGGAGACGCAACGGATGTCTTACCAACCTTAGAAGGTTCATATGATTTAATCTTTATGGATAGTGCCAAAGCGAAATATATCGAATTTTATCCTGAATGTATGCGTCTACTTCGTCAAGGTGGCGTATTAATTATTGACGATGTATTTCAAGGTGGTACAGTATTAGATGATGAAGCAGAAATTCCAAAACGCGTTAGAAAAATTCATCGTAAATTAAATGAATTGTTTGATACTGTATTAAATGATAAATCAAACCGTTCAACACTCGTTCCACTTGGCGATGGCCTTTTAATGGTCAGAAAGGAAGCAGAATAAATGACACGTGATATTCAACTCGTAGCAATTGATTTAGATGGGACTTTACTAAGAGATGACAAATCTTTGTCGCAAGAAAATGTAGACGCAATTAAAGAGGCGATTGAACAAGGTGTTCAAGTCGTTATTTGTACAGGACGTACGCTACCAAGTATTCAATATTTGTCTAAACAGCTGCCACAAGGGCATGGCGATGAATATTTAATCTTACAAAATGGGGCAGTTGTCCATCAGTTACCTGACTTAAATATTGTTCATGAAACAATCTTAACTGAAGCAGACCGTCAAGCAATTTATGATGTCTTTAAAGAGTACCGGAGTGAAGAAGTTCAAATGGTTGCCTTTGATCCAGACAAGCTGTATTTAGTTGATGATGAGACAGCGAATCCAACGGTTGTACAAGATGCTAAAACGTTAAGTACTGATATTACATTGGCAAAATTTGAAGAAGTTCTAAACTTAGAGACACTCTATAAAATCGTTGTCTTTGGTGGAGTTGAATTTATCGATGATTATTTAGAAAAAATTCCTAATGAATTATATGAACAAGTTCATATTGTCCGCTCTTTACCCGTTGCAATTGAATTTATTCCTAAATTAGCGAATAAAGCTAATGGTCTAAATGCTTTAATCCAACTGTTAGATATTAAAGCTGAAAACATTATGACCATAGGGGACGAACTAAATGATTACGAAATGGTTAAAATGGCTGGTTTAGGAGTCGCAATGGAAAATGGCCATCCAGAAGTAAAAAGAGTGGCCGATGAGCTGACTTTAACGAATAATGAGAATGGAGTCGCACACGCGATTAGAAAATTTGTCACACAACCGCCACACAATAGTTAAGTAATATTTATACTTTATTCACATTTACATGCTAAAATATATATTTGAATGAGGTCTTGTTATTTAAAAGAACGAATATTAAATTTTTTGAGGTGAACAAATGAAAAAACTAATTATCTCTGTAGTATCGGCACTAGTCATCATAATTGTGGCATATAGTGCAGGTATCGGATATTATGCTGAGAAATTCCAAGCAAATACAACTTTTGGAAGTGTTGATATTAGTAACTTAACACTCCCTGAAGCGGAAGAAAAAATTCAAGAGGATATCTACAGCAAAACTTTCCAAATTACTGAGAACGGCCAAGAAGTTGGTTCGATTCAATTAGGTGAATTGGGACCAGAATTACAAACGGGTGAAGTTTTAACAGAAACTTACAATAGCCAAAACCCAAATGAGTGGATTACAAGTTACTTCCAATCTGAAAACCATGATAGTGGCTTAATGGAAACAATGAATTTAGACGAGCAAAAATTAAACAAACAATTAGCGAATCTAGGTTTAAGTAATGAAGACCGTACAGCGGCTCAAGATGCAGCCATTGAATATACTGAAGCGCAAGGTTACTACGTTACTGAAGCGGAAGAAGGAAATCAATTAGATATTGATAAAGTTCAAGAATTAATTATGAACGGTATTCAAAATGGTGAAGAATCAATCGAAATTAATTCAGCTTACTTAGAACCCGAATTATCAAGTCATGACGAAAAAATCGATTCAGTCATGGAACAAATTGAAACAGCTAAAAACACTGAAATTAACCTTGAAATTGCTGGAAACAATGTCACAATTCCTCAAGAAACAATTGAAGAGTGGATTTACTTTGATTCAAATAACGAGATTGTTTATGACCAAGAATTAATTTACGAATATCTTGGAACATTAAACGATGAATACGCAACTTATGACAAACCACGTCAATTCCAAAGTACTTCAGAAGGTGAAGTAACAGTTGAACCCGGAACATTAGGTTGGTCCATTGACCGTGAATCAGAAACGCAAAACATTTTAGCTGATTTACAAGCTGGTGAGAATGTATCACGTCAACCAAATATAGTGGGGACGGGTTACAATACTGGAGGCAATGATATTGGGGATAGCTACGTTGAAGTCAGTGTTGACCACCAGACAATGTGGGTTTATGTTGATGGACAAATCGTAGTTGAAACACCTATCGTAACCGGACAAATCGGAACAGATACTGTACCAGGTGCTTACTCAATCTGGGATAAAGAAGAAGACTCTGAATTAAAAGGATACAACCCTCGTACAGAGCGTGATTACGTCCAACCAGTAAATTACTGGTTACCATTTGACGATACAGGCCAAGGTATCCATGATGCTGGATGGCAAAGTAATTTTGGCGGAAACACTTATCAAGTATCAGGATCACTTGGATGTATTAATACACCACCTGATGTTATGGCAGATGTTTTTGCTCATGCATACGAAGGTATGCCAGTCCTTATCCATTAATCTTAAGGGCTTAAAAATGACTTTTTAAAAAAATTAGGTTAATATGCAAAGTAGGGGAATGAAATATTCGACTACTTTGCTTTTCTTATTTAGTCATAAATAATTAAGAAAACCTTAATTTATTGTGGCAATTTTGACTATATTTAATAAAACTGTATAATTAATACGATATATATTTAATTAATATTTGACTAACCTAAATATTAATCCTTTATGTAAGGGGGAAGAAAACTATATGAAGAAGATACTTGTTGTCGACGATGAGAAGCCAATCTCGGATATAATTACATTCAATCTATCAAACGAAGGTTATGAAATTGTCACAAGTTTTGATGGCGAAGATGCGATCGAAAAATTTAAAGAAACAAAACCTGACCTCGTTATTTTAGATTTAATGTTACCTAAAAAAGATGGCTTGGAAGTGTGTCGAGAAATTAGAAAAGAAAGTGCTGTGCCGATTATTATGTTAACGGCAAAAGATTCTGAGATTGATAAAGTACTCGGTCTGGAATTAGGTGCTGACGACTATGTAACGAAACCATTCTCTAACCGCGAACTAATGGCTCGTGTAAAAGCGAACCTACGTCGTAACGCTTTAAAAGAAGTTGATGAAGATGAAAATAATGCCAATGAAATCAAAGTAGGCGAATTAATTGTTCACCAAGATGCATACATTGCATCGAAATTAGGTAGAGAAATAGAACTGACTCACCGTGAGTTTGAATTACTTCACTACTTAGCGAAACATATTGGACAAGTCATGACTCGTGAACATTTACTAGAAACTGTATGGGGCTATGATTATTTTGGGGATGTCCGAACAGTGGACGTAACAATTAGAAGATTACGTGAGAAAATCGAAGATCAACCAAGTCACCCGACGTATATTATTACCCGTCGTGGTGTTGGATACTTTTTAAAAAATCCAGAACAAGAATAATTAAATACAATATAAAGTGCCTGCTATTTGCAGAAGGATTCCTTCGCTTAGCAGGCACTTCTTTTATACATAATAAGAACACAATGCTCTTGATTCAAAGTAAATTAAATGAGATTCTAGCTTGTAATTATAGTTAAAAATCAATAAACTGAATCTATATGTTTTTTAGAATTAAAATGTTTGAATTAAGGAGACACCAACATGTTATTATTGTGTTCAGAACATAAAAATTTAGAAAGATTGGAGCTGATACGACGATGAAGCAAAGACCTTTTCGCTTTTTCCAATCGATATACTTTAAAATACCCTTACTATTTGTATTTATCTTAGTGATCACTTTCCAATTTATCGGAGTCATCTTTATTGACCAGTTAGAGACACAAACGGTAGATAATTTTAAAGTACAAATTAATACACAAGCGGACTTTTTAGCGAATAATATCACACCGATATTATCAAATTCAGATCAAGAGTCACAAAGTGTGCTCAACCAATTGCGTCAAACTTTAGAAACTTTTAGCTCAACAGCGCCAGCGCGCCTTGAAGTGATTAATAATGCGCAAACGATCATTGCGACGAATCAGGGATTAGATCAAAGTTCGATTGGGAACCAAACTACGGATGCCGATGCGCGTAATGTCTTACTCTATCAAAATGAATTACGCAGTGAATACTCAGACCCAGAAACAGATGCACCGATTTACAAATTAATTAAGCCTATCTTTGGGACAACGCAAACGACGTTACTCGGAGTGTTAGTTATTGAAGCTAATATGGAGCAAATTTATAGTCAGAATAATAATATTATCGACCTGTTTCTCCAGTCTTCGATTTTAGCCGTAGGCGTTGCTTTACTGATTTCCTTTGTCTTAAGTCAAGGTTTAACCCGTCCAATTGAGAATATGCGTCAACAAGCCTTACGTATTTCGGAAGGGGTCTATAATTATCCTGCTGAAGTGTACGGTTATGATGAATTAGGCGAGTTAACGATGACCATTAATGAGCTGGCCGTCAAAGTAAAAGATGCCCAAGAATCAACCGAGTCAGAGAGACAACGCTTAGACGGAATTCTTCGTCATATGACTGATGGTGTTATCGGGACTGATCAGCGAGGACGCGTCCTTTTAGTAAATGATCGAGCACTCCAATTGTTAAATATTCGCCGAGAGCAAGCGATTGGTCATTCGATTTTACGTCTATTGAATATCGAATCAAAGATCGCTTTAAAAGGATTATTACAAAAAGATACTGAAGTTATGATTAATCACAGTGATAAAGGTGTAGATTCGATTTTAAAAGGTGAATTCTCGATTATTCGTCGAGAAACCGGCTTTGTTACTGGAGTTGTGTGTGTGTTAACAGACGTCACAGAACAAGAGAAGACCGAACAAGAACAACGCGATTTCGTATCAAATGTGTCGCACGAATTGCGTACACCTTTAACCAGTATTAAAAGTTATAGTGAAGCCCTATCTGATGGTGCTTGGCGTGACGAGAAGATTGCGCCGCAATTTTTAGAAGTCATTCAATCAGAAAGTAATCGTATGATTCGGATGATCGCAAACTTACTGGATTTATCTAAGATGGATGGTGGCCAAATTACACTTCAGACCGACTACGTTGATTTGAAACGGATTATTAACCATATCATAGACCGGTTAGTTTTCACTTTAGAATCGGATTCAAATGCAGGGAATTATAATTTTGTGCGTGAATTTACAACACGGGATATCTATGTCGATGTTGACCAGGACCGAATGACTCAGGTGATTGATAATATCTTAAATAATGCCGTGAAATATTCACCCGATGGGGGAACCATTACAGTTAAAATTGAAGATAACCACCGCAGTGTCATTGTACGTATCACCGATGAAGGGTTAGGAATTTCTAAGCAAGACGCTGAGAAATTATTTGATCGTTTCTACCGCGTTGATAAGGCGCGGTCTCGTGAACAAGGTGGTAGTGGACTCGGCCTTGCGATTTCTAAAGAGGTTATCGAATTACATGGCGGTTCAATTTGGGTAGATAGTGTTGAAGGTGAAGGCTCAACCTTTATCTTTGAATTACCTTATACCGAATTCACCGAGCTAGATGGGGAGTGGGATTAATTGATGAGAAAACAAAATACGGGGATCACAGTCGTGCTCGTTATATTAGTTGCGATTAGTTTCTTATTCTCATACTTTATTCTTTATGATATCAACACATTTGAAAGTATTATTGGTAATGAATCAGCTCCGACAGACGAAGAGATAGCGACTGAAACCATTCAACCAACTGCTAATTACTACTCACCCACGCGATTAAGTTTTCAAGATGTTGTCTCTTCAGATGAGTATATTATTCGATTAGGCCAACAGTCTTACTTCATTCGTGATGAAGCAACTATCAACACATTGCGTTCTTTAATTGAAAGTAGACCCATCTCAGTTGATAATGTGTCATATATGGAAGATCCGCAGTTACTTAATAATTTATTAGATGTTGATCATCTGCAGATGGAATTACCGACGCGTATTCCCTTAGGAGCATACACGCGAGTATTATCCATTGAAGACGAGATACCGACAGATATTTTAATTGATCGAATTATTATTCCGCTGACTTCGCAAGAAGAGCGTGGAGTTTACTTAATTGATTCTAAGACAGAACGTGTGATTGAAGCAGAATTATCATCGAATTTAAGAAAAGATGAATTGCGTAATGCTATTACTTTAGAGAACTCAGATTTGCTTGAAGTGGTTCGTTATCAAGGCGCATATAAGCCAATTTACCTGCCAGTCAATAATGTAAACTTACAGTCGCAACTCTTTACCCTGGATGTATTGCCAGAAAATCTTCATGTCAGTGATTTGTTTGATAATACTGGCTTTAATACGACTGAAGTAGCAAATAGTGATGATGACGAAGTATTCCGTTATCAAAACTATATTAATACACTTGATGTGAACCGAACGACTCAGCAGTTTGACTTAACAATCAGCCGGGCAGATCCGGGTGAGCCAAGAACGACTGTTGAGAAATTCCGTAATGCCTTTAGTATGGTGCAACAATTTGAGTATTGGGAAGGCGATATTCGTCTATTCCATCAAGAGAATAACTTCATTACTTTTAGACGTTACTACAATGATTTACCCATCTTAACAAGCTCAAACATGCCTGATTATGGAGCGAACTCCGTTCAGATGCGTGGCGATTTGAGTGGGGATATCTTCCGATACCACCAACCGATGTTGACTTTTTATACGCATATCGACACGGCTTCACAAGAGTATGAATTGATGAATCATGAAGAAATTTTAGCAGTGCTTCAAGAACGAGGTTATACAGTGAATGGCTTTGAAGATATCTTTATGGCTTATGAATGGCAAGAAGATATGGAAATGTTTAGAAAAGCAGAGCTCATTCCGACTTGGTTCTTCCAATTAAACGGTGAGCACTATACTTTAGAAGAAATTCAAAGCGACGACTTTGTGGATATTTGGAATACTCAAGTACTTGGTGAAGGGGGAGCTGACTAGTGGACTTTAAACGCATTCAAATCGTATTAGTGTTTTTCTTTCTAGTATTCGATATTTACTTACTATTCATGTTGTTTAATCGAGCTGAAGTAACCAGTTTACCAACTGAACAGATTGAGTTATCCATTGAAGAAAATCTATCAAATCGTGGCGTTACTTTTGATGAATTATCGACTGAAAAATATCAACTCCCATTCGTCGTATCAGAGACTAATAATCATCTTGCTGAAAATATTTCACAACTTGAAATCGAAGATGTATCTGTGAATCAAGAAGGCATGCTGACTGGGACTTTATCAGAACCGATGGATTTAGGACTCGGCTTAACAGCTGAAACAACGGGTTTTTCAAATGAACAACGGCAAGCCCTTCAAGACTTTTTGGAGAACCCAGCCTTATTTATCTCTGGAGATGTTTACCGAAATATTTGGTATGTTAATTCAGAACAAGTCATCTATGCTCGAATGACCGCCTTTGACGGGCGTCCGATTGTGGATGGTACAGCAGAAATCCGAATTAATTTGGATGAAAACTTTATGATGACTGGTTATACGCAAACTTTCCAAAGCAATGTTACAGAGCTTGACCGAGACCGGACCATCTTATCCGAACGTGAAGCTTTAGAAATTATTGATCGTCGTGTGGAAACTTTAATCCCAGACGGTTCGGTAATTCATTATTCGATATTAGTTTATTACCGCCAGACGCAATTAGACGGCTTAAACGTCTATTCACCTGCCTGGCAAATCGTGTATGACAATCCGAATGGCCGCTTTACTTTATTAGTCGATAGTATTCGAGGAAATACAGTTAACCGGAAGCAATTTAATTAGTAAGAACCGTTCGCCACTATTGTGGTGGAGCGGTTTTTTTGGGGATCGTGATTTAAAATGCAACTCGCGCCAAATGGCTGTTCGGTTTGTCTTGAGTTGACGCAACTCAGGTCAAATGGGTGATCGGTTTGTCTTGAGTAGACGCAACTCAGGTCAAATGGGTGATCGGTTTGTCTTGAGTAGACGTAACTTGCGCCAAATGGGTGATCGGTTTGTCTTGAGTTGACGCAACTCAGGCCAAATGGGTGATTGGTTTGTCTTGAGTAGACAAACTTTTTAAATAATTACCCGTAACACATGTTCAAAAAGAAGTCTTTAAAAAGTAATTCATGCTTTAGTGTGCGAATGCATCCTATACATGGTAAAATACTATTATAATGAATGGAAAGTTAGGTGAGCCAAATGAATTTAAATCGTTTGAGCCGAAATATATTGAGCTTGTTACTCTCGCTCTTTATTCTTGTGCCGCTGATGACAATTTCAACCGTGAGTGCCCAGGATATTAGTTTTGATATAACAGAAGCAGATATTACAGGACAAATTTCGTCGGATGGCGATGTGTCTTTTAAAGAAATCTACACATTCGATGTCGATTATATGAATGGAGCTTACCACAATATCGATTATGGGGGTTACAATCTAACTGAATATCGTGTTGGGATTTTAGATGAAGAAACCGGCGATATTAATTACCTCAATGAAAGTTTTAACGAAGCACCTGGAACGTTTAAAGTATCCGATAATGGTCAGATTTTTAGACTACAAGTATTTAATCCAGCAGAGGACGAGACGGTGCATTTTGTATTCGAATACACACTAGAAGAATTAATTACTAACTATAATGACACTGCCGAGATTAACCGCAAGATCGTTCCGGAAAATACAGACGATGACTTTGCGGTCGATGCAAGAATTTACTTACCCGGAAGTGTCTCAAACCCAGATGATTTCCGAGCGTGGGGTTATGGACCTTATAACGGAGAAATTCAGCCGGTCACTGAAGGCGATCAAAGTTACATCGATATCACAGTGCCAGACAATCCACCAAATCAATTCGTGGAAGTTAATGCAATCTTCCCAACCGCATTAACACCAAATAACCAAAATATCGTTCAAGCAAATATGAAAGATGAGATTATTGAGCGATCTGAAGCAACCGTCGAAGCAGATAGAGAGGCGCATGAAAGTTCACAACAACGCCGTTGGTTGTGGGTCATCTTAGCTTTAATTGGCTTCCCACTCGTGACTATCTTTGCTTGGGTGTATTACTTCCGTAATCATCGTAAACTAAATCCAAAGCCAGCGCATGTCCCAGAACATGTCTATTCTTTACCAGAAGAGTTAACACCCGCCATTATGGCAACAGCGGTTTTTCGTGATAAGCCAATTGCGGATGACTTCTCGGCAACAATTATTGATTTAGCCCGTAAAGGATATATCAAAGTAGAAGAAGTCAGTCGAGAAAAACGGGGTCTTTTAAAACGCAAAAGCGCGTCAACCATTCGTGTATCGCCGGTTGAAGAAGAAGCTGACTTATTTGATTTACAAAAGCATGAACGCTATGTTTATGAATACTTACTTCCAAACAATGAACCGACAACACTCAGTCAAATCGAAGAAGATATTCAAAGTAATCGTAATACTAAAAAGCAAAAATACCGTAAATGGACACAGTTTGCTAATTACGTTGAAGTCAAAGGTGAACAAGTTAAAAATCAACCCAAAGAATATAATAATTCCGTTGGTTACGCTGTTCTAGCTGTTATTGCAAGTGTGATTATGTTATTTGTTTTACTATTTTTAACTTTAGATTCACCACTACAAGAACATATTATGCCGATTTTACTAGCCTTCACAGTGAATTTGATCTTAGCCATTGTCATCTTATTATTGACGACACTTCGACCTATTCGAACTTACGAACAAGATAAGATGATTAAAGAGTGGAAAGGCTTTGCGAATATGTTAGATGATATAGGGAATTTCAACATGCGTGAAGTTGCTTCACTGCCTCTCTGGGAAGAGTTTTTAGTTTATGCGATTTCCTTAGATGTGGCAGATAAAGTGATTGAAGCCATGAATAAAGAATATGGTATGGAAGAATTGAGTCAAATGGCAATGCCAATGGTTATCTACAGTAACCCTTACTGGATTAACCAAGTTGTCAGACCATCGATTAGCCAATCCGTGACAAGTAGCGCTCCAGCACAAAGCAAATACTCTGGGTCGAATACGGGAGGTTTTGGTGGTGGCTTCTCTAGTGGGTCATCTGGAGGATCAGGTGGCGGTGGGGGAACCGGTGGTTTCTAAACCAAACTAGCCAAACATCTATCAGGCACATTTTGCTTGATAGATGTTTTTTTGTAAGCAATAAGCATTGCCAATCTCGAGTTGTAATGATAAGCTATCTAGTACGTTAAAATGAAAGTAAAGAGTGATTAAATGACTGAAATAATTATACCTGGATCGACGCCAGGTAAAGAAGAAAAGAAAAGTGTTCAAGACGCATTTGATACATTGCAATACTCCATTTTAGCAAGTGGAAGTAGTGGGAACTGTACTTATGTCGAATCGATGAATCACCGAATTATGATTGATGCCGGACTCAGCGGCAAGCGAATCGAAGCCCTATATGCTCAAATTGACCGTCAGGTGAGCGATATTGATGCGATTCTCGTGACGCATGAGCACAAAGATCATATTCACGGTGTCGGTGTCCTTTCGCGTAAATACAATATTCCAATCTATGCTAATGCTAAGACATGGAGCGCCATGGAAAATATGATCGGAAAAATCGCATCCGAGAACCGTCAATATATCGAACCAGATACACTTGTATCGATTGGTGATATTGATGTGTTAAGTTATGGTGTCAGCCATGATGCGATTCAACCACAATTTTATGCTTTTCAAAAAGGCAAAAAACATTTCGCGATGCTAACAGATACAGGTTACGTCAGCGACCGCTTACGCAGCCAATTAAAGAATCTTTCGGCTTACTTAATCGAGAGTAATCATGAGATTGAACTGCTACGCTACGGAAAATATCCTTGGTCTGTTAAACAAAGAATCTTAAGCGACAAAGGGCATTTAAGTAACGAAGACGGTGCCTTAGCGATGAAAGACTTAATCGGTAACAACACGACCGATATTTACCTAGGTCACTTAAGCCGTGACAACAATACAAAAGAATTTGCGATGGCTTCAATGGAAGATATCTTACGTTACAACAACTTTGCAGTAAACGAAGATTTCTTACTACACATGACCGATCCCGGCGAAGCAACCCCCTTAAAACGCCTATAAACGTATAAGCAACCCGTCTGAGTTAGCCAAAGCTAATAAAGAGGGGTTTTTATATTGAAAATGTGATGTGAGCTGGCTCACGCGAAATGAACTGTGATTTGTCTTAAGTTGCCTCATCTCAAGCCAAACCAATCACCCATTTAACTTAAGATACACCTAAAAAGTGTCACAGCAATCTTATATTAACGCGATGTCATAAAGATTAAGACGACTTAAGATTATAATCCAAATTTTATTGATAAATTTTCATAAATGCTTCATAAATGGTTGCTAGAATATATTATGTAATAAATATTAGAAAGGAAGATGCTAGTGAAAAAGAAAAACCAACAAACCGAAACTCAATCATTAAGCTTTTGGCGTAGTGTGTTCGGCGGAATTATGGGAACTGTCCTTGTATTATCATTAGTCAGTGTCCTAGGATTCGGCTTATTGAGTGATGATCAACCAACCGCATACTCGCAAGAAGACTTAATTGAATTCGAATCAACAATTACCCAAACAGTGCAAGATACACAGGAAGCTGTCGTATCTGTCGGAAACTACCAATCAGTTCAAACTAGTCCATTTGGCCAAAGAGGCTATGTTGAAGGGCAAGGATTACAACTGGAAGATATCCAACAAGAACCAATTCTAGTGGGAACAGGTAGTGGTGTTATTTATAAAGTTGATGGAGAGATAGCTTACGTTGTTACAAATAACCATGTTATTGATGGACATGACTCTTTAGAAGTCACTTTAAATGACGGAACTCAAATTGAAGCAACCGAAGTAGGATCAGATGCGCTAAGTGACTTAGCAGTTTTACAAATCTCATCTGAAAGTGTTACTGATGTGATTGAATTTGCGAACTCTGATGAAATCCAAGTTGGTAGCATAGCAATTGCTATCGGATCACCTTTAGATTCAGCAACATTCGCCTCAACAGTAACGCAAGGGATTGTCTCAGGACTTAACCGTTCATTACAAATTGATACAGATGGTGATGGGGCAGAAGACTGGGAAATGACTTTACTACAAACGGATGCAGCGATTAACCCAGGTAACTCTGGTGGGGCTTTAGTTAATTCAAGTGGTCAGCTGATCGGAATTAACTCAAGTAAAATCGCTACTTCAACCGTTGAAGGTATGGGCTTCGCTATCCCAAGTAACGATGTAACTCAAATCATCGAACAACTTGAAGCTAACGGAGAAGTCATCCGTCCAGTACTCGGAACAACAACAGTTAACTTAAACTACTTTGCCCTTGAAACACGTGTTCAAGATTTAGGTTTAGCAGAAGATATGACTGAAGGAGCCGTTGTGATTGATGTTGCAGCAAACTCATCAGCCGCAGATGCAGGTATTGAACAATTTGATGTCATTACCGCAATCAATGACGAACCAGTCACAGATGGACAAGTATTACGTCAATTACTTTATGAATACCAAGTTGGCGATACAATTACTCTAACAATTATCCGTGGTGGGGAAGAGCAACAAATTGAAGTAACATTAGAAGCATCACCCACTACAAACACTCAACCAGCACAGTAACAATTCACAACGTTAAGTGAAATAAATTGAATAAACCTACCCATTATTTCAATTTTTCTCCTCAAGAACACTTTTCCTAAGCGTCAGTGAAACAAAGAAACGGTTTAGCGTCATGCTAGACCGTTTTTTGTTTTGTAAAAACGAAGTTAAAGGATTCTGCTTGTGAATAAAATCTATGTGTATAAACATGCAATGCTAAGTTATCAACAAATAAACAAGTTATCAACAGAAAACACCCCGATAATTGTGCATAACTGTTGAAAAGTGTGGATAAGTACACAAAATGAAATAAAATTACATCTATCAGTGTTAAAGAATAATAACCAGATGATAATTATGGGGTATTCAACAGAAAAATGACTTATGCACAGACTTATGCACAATCTGTTAGTGGATAAGTCGCAAAAACGACTCTTATTTACATAAAATCCGAAATAAATACACAAAATTCAAAATAATACCAACCATGAATTGTGGATAACTTTCTATAAAAACAAAAAACTCACTTCACAAAGTATGAAGTGAGTTTTAATCATATTTACAGTTGACCAAGATAGTCAAATTTTTCAAACGTATGCGTATTCGCAATCCCAACTAAGATAACATCTTCTGACAATGGCTCAGCGATATTAATCCCAGTTAAATTCTCTCCACGCTCAGATCGTTGTCCAATCAGGTTAATCTCGTATTTACGACGCAAATCAAGATTAGTCAACAGCTTACCAATCCAAGCTTCAGGAATTTCAAATTCTATAATCGATGTATCATCATCCAAACGCAAGACTTCATCAATTTTATTTCGTAATATTTTCGATGCTAAGCGGTGACCAGAATCACGTTCCGGGGCCACAACCGCACTCACACCCACTTCATACAAGACATCTTCAAACATCAAACTACGAGCCTTCGCAACGATCTGAGGAACGCCTAATTTCTTACAATGCATCACTGCAAGAACCGCACTTTCTAAGTGAGTTCCTGTTGCGATGACCACAACATCACAGTTATTAATCCCAACATTTCGAAGTAATTCAATGTCTGTAAAGTCACCAATCGTCGCATTTGTCACTTGTTCTGAAATCTTTTGAACTTTAGCCGCGTCAGTATCAATGGCGATGACTTCACACCCATACTCACTTAACTCTGTTGCGACGCGCTCGCCGAAGATACCTAAACCAAGCACACCTACAATTTTTTCTTCATTTTGAACCCCTCTCATATTAACCAAGGAAAATATTCGTCTCTGCGTAATGTATTTCACGATTACGTCTTTGTAAAATACCTAACAGTAAGGTAATAGGCCCAACTCGCCCGGCTATCATCAGAACAACCATGATAGATACCCCAAAAGGATTTAAATAATCAATCGTATTAAAAGAAATTCCGGCTGAACCTAGGGCATTTGCTGTCTCAAATAAAATATCCAAAGAATCAAGATGAGGATGAGTTAATAAAATCGCCCCATACCCAACAAATAATAAAATGACAAAGAATAAAACAATAATCACTGCTTGCTTCACTATACGTGATGGAATAATTCGTTTAAAAGCCACGACATGGTTATAACTTTGAACCTCAGATTTAAATAATAAGACCAAAATCGCAAACGATGTGACCTTAATCCCGCCAGCTGTCCCACCCGGTGCACCACCAATAATTGTCTGCACCATAGAACTTAATTTTGTAAAAGGATTTAACTCAAAGTAATTCACCGAAGTATAGCCAGCCGTACGCGTATTTGTAGTATTAAAGAATGCATTCAAGAGCTTTAAGCCCGGAGACATATCCCCTATCGAATTAGGATTCGACCATTCAGCAGCTAGAAACAAGACTGTCCCTAAAGCGATAATCGCGCTTGAAAAGACCAAAACAATCCGACTATGAACGGATAAATGTTGAAAAGCGAGCCTCAATGACCGTGGACGACTTTTAATATAATTGCCGACACGTTCAGATAATTCAAACCAAACAGAAAAACCAATCCCACCAGAAATCACTAAAAACGAAACAGTTAATAGAATCAATGGGTTGTTGTAAAAGCCTTCCAAACTATCTGTGTATAAATTATGAAAACCCGAATTACTAAAAGAAGAGATGGATAAGAATAAAGCATTAAAAGCCCCTCTAACAAAGCCAAAACGAGGTACAAAATCATACATAATAATTAAAGCTCCAATAATCTCAGCAGAAATCGTAAATTTATAAATTGATAATAGAAAATCCATCAAGTTACGGTTCGTATCCCGACTTAGAGACTGTTGAAGTAAATACTGGTCCTGCAAAGAAAGCCGCCGGTTAAGGTAGAAAATACCAACGTTTAAGATCGTAATCACACCCAGTCCACCGACTTGGATAAGTAAGAGAGCAATCACTTGCCCAGCTAAATTATACGTCTCAGCAATGGGTAAGGCCGCCATACCTGATACACAAACAAGCGAAATCGCTGTTAATAAGTGGTCGAAATAACCTACATCTGTAGAAGGCTGGTGAAAGATAGGAAGAGATAAAATCAAACTTCCGATAAAAGCCACAAGCACAAAACTTAATGTTAATTGAAGAGAAGTCGAAATTTTTCGGTTCCCAATCGTAATGGCCAAACCTAATCGCTCCTTTCGATAATTAATTCAATGTAAATATCATACAAAATATATCTGATAAATGCTATGATAATTCAGACAAAGGAGTGAGGAAATGAATATCGAAGTGATTGTTGTAGGAAAACTGAAAGAAAAGTACTTAAAAATGGGTATCGCAGAATACTTGAAACGACTGGATGCTTACGCTAACGTAAAAGTCATCGAACTCGCGGACGAACCAACTAAGGAAAATATGAGTGACGTCGAAGAAGAGGCTGTCTTAGCCAAAGAAGCCGACCGCATCAAAGCTAAATTAGACCCAAGTCGTAAAGTCATTGTCTTAGCGATTGAAGGAAAACTTATCTCATCAGAAGAACTAGCTAGCCAATTAGATGACTATGCAACTTACGGGCAGAGTAAAGTAACCTTTATAATTGGAGGATCTCTCGGCTTACACAAATCATTAAAACAATCGGCAGACTTATCCATTAGCTTCGGCCGAATAACATTACCTCATCAGTTAATGCGATTAGTGTTGGTAGAGCAAATCTACCGAGCGTTTCGGATTATGAAGGGGCATGCGTATCATAAATGATGATAAAAATTACATCTGTTTGGTAGATGAGAGTGCTTACTCAATGCATCTCTACCCTCTAAAATCATCGGGGTTTCGGGGGATTACTAGATAGTCCTTAGTTGAAGTAAGTAAGAGCCCATAGATAGGAAAACCCAACTTGATCATCTATCTAATCAAAAAAAATAAAGCAGAGTTTACAGGAAAACCTGTGAGCTCTGCTTTGGTGTGTTTGCCGAAGAGGAAATAAGGTCCTCACTCAAACTCTTATCCTTCTAAAATCGTCGGGAAATCGGGAAGTCTCCTATTATTTGTAATTTTTATCATTATATTGATTTTTAATATTATAACATGCTAACTCAGAATCTGAGTCGACACATTGGGTGACTTAATGTGTCAACTCAATTTAATAGTCGATACATTAAAAGCAACTTATAACTTTTATTAGAACTACCTCACCTAGTTATCTATTGAGGTTTTTAAAGAAGTAAAAAGCAATCCATCGCTACTAATAGAATAGTTTGCTGTAACTATGAGCAACGCGATTTCATCCTTAGAGTCTATCCGATTAAACTTGAGAAGCACGAACTTAGGAAAGGCTTTGAAAGCAATCATCACCTTGTAAAATAACAAGCAGATCGAAATATTAAGCTTGGTAAATCAATACAAAACTTTTACGTTCACAAAAAAACGAACATTAACTCAACATCACTAATCAATGTTTATTTTTTATTTTGTTTATAGCGCTCTTTTACTTTATAGTATTTATATAAAATATTTTAATTGGAGTGAATAAATTGCATTATATTCAAGATATATTGGCAGCAATCGGAGTAGTTATTAACGGAATCCCACAAGGCATCCTTGCCTTATCGTTCGGGTTTGCAGCTTTTCCAACTGGTTTAGGTTTTGCCTTCTCAGCCATTGCAAATGCGGTAACAGGATCTGTTGCACCCGTTTCTTTTCAAGTCGAAACAATTACTGTGGCCGGCACAATGGGTGATAACAAAAGAGAACGAGTTTCCTTAATTTTTTATGCAGCAATTATTATGACTATTATTGGTCTTTTTGGTTTAATGGATAAACTTGTTAGCTTTGTCGGAGTAGAAATCACCTCTGGTATGATGGCTGGTGTGGGGCTCATCTTAGCTAAAGCGGCAATTGATATGGCTCGAAGCAATCGCGGTGTTGGTATTATCTCGTTTTTTACCGCTCTTATTGTCTATATTTTCACCCATGATTTAGTTTATACAATCGTTGCTTCTGTTGGGCTAGCAACTTTCTATTCTTCGTTTTATAAAAAGCAAACATTTGACTTAGTAGGAGATGTTGCAGAAAACAAATTGAGCTTTGTTAAACCGCTTGGACTTAATTGGAAAATTCTACGTGGCGCTTTAGCGCTAGCATGTTTAAATATCGGTTCAAATATTTCTTTCGGAATGATTACTGGGAGCATGACCGGTTCCGATACAAACCCTGTAGATGTGGATGTATTGACTGTCGTTAGTTCAGTCGCTGATTTTATTACAAGTTTATTTGGAGGCGCACCTTTAGAGTCGATTATTTCAGCAACAGGTAGTGCCCCTAATCCAGTGTTCTCTGGTGTCTTGATGATGACTTTGATGGCTTTACTACTATTCTTCGGTGTTTTACCTAAATTAGGTAAATTCGTCCCTATGGAATCAATCGCAGGCTTCTTATTTGTTTTAGGAGCAATCGTAACGGTTCCGTCAAACTTTTCTTCTGGATCAGAAATTGACCCTATGACAACCGGGATTACAATGATTGTTAGCTATTTCTTTGATCCATTTTTCGGAATGTTAGCTGGCGTTGTCGTGAAATTTTTATTACCATTATTAGGAGTGAGTTTATAAATGAAAACATTCGACTTAACGATTGCAGGTCTAAAGCGTTCTCTACCGATTGTTCGCTTGTCTGAAAATTTAGCCATCGCATCATTTGTGCTACTAGGTGACACTGAATTAGCAGTTTTAGGTGCTGAAGCATTAGCAGACAAAATTAATACGGAGTTTGATTACTTTTTAACCGCAGAAGCAAAAGGTATTCCACTCGTTCAATGTATTGCCCAAGAATTTAACCATCCTAAGTTTTATGTCGCAAGAAAATCAGTTAAAGCTTATATGGATAATCCACTCATTACCGAAGTGTTGAGTATTACAACTCAAGCATCTCAACAATTAGTATTGGACGGTAAAGATGCAGCAGAATTAAAAGGCAAAAAAGTTATTTTAATTGATGATGTCATCAGTACTGGCGATTCACTTGCTGCCTTAAAACAATTAGCTGAAGAAGCTGGTGCCATTGTTGTAGATCAGCTTGCACTCCTCGCTGAAGGTGATGCAGCTAAACGAACTGATATTCAATTTTTAGAAGAACTCCCTTTGTTTGGTTCATGAATTTTTGATGTTGGTGGACCGAGGAGCCAGGTGACGCAGTCACCTTGGCTCTTTTTTTATTCCTATGTTTAAGTGTCTCTCTATGCAACGATAGTTTGTGTTGTGTTCTCATCTT